>JACZKK010000004.1 GCA_014860115.1 Ignavibacteriaceae bacterium | reverse complement strand
GTTCCAATAACTCTTCCAAGAAACATTTATACTCCCACTTCTTGTGGATGAATGATTTTCAAATTTGTTTTTTTATACCGATCTCTGCTCATTGTAACAATCGGTAATTTATTTATCAAAGAGACTACAGCAAACAATGCATCACGAACATTTTCAGTCTTTTCAGAAAACTCAGGAACACTCAAAGCGTATCTTGAATGCAGACCAAGCACTTTTAGTGAATCCAAGATACTTCTTACTAAATACTTTTCATTGTCATTCTGGCAAGCTGCCAGTAGTTCCGCAGCATTCAATACTGTTGTAAAGCAGATTCCCGTCTGCATTAAGTTCATCAAATAATTTTTATCATTTGAAGTCAGGTAATCCACAAGCACATCGGTTTCTAAAAGGTATTTAACCATTCGTTATCAGCTTTTTGAAATCGGTGCTTTTCAAATTTGCGTTTGCTAAAATCAACTTGACGAGTACCCAATCCGGTAAATCCTGAACTTTTTTAATTCTGCTGAAGAAATCTATATCCACCTTTAATTTTATAATTTCGACATCAATTGAAGGTTTAATTTCTAAGTTGAAATGAGTGTAGCCAGCTTCTTTTAAACCTACAAACTGATCTGAGAGAGAATTGTCAGAACCTCGCTCATTCAAATCAATAAAAAGAGATTTAGGTTCTTTCGGCTCACTCCTATTCATTCAGGAAACTGACTCCACTAAATTTGTTTTCAACATCAAAATAATCAGCAACTGTCTTTCCAACATCTGAAAATGTTTTTCTTATGCCTAAATTTTTCCCAACAACGCCCTTCCTGAAAAAAAGCAGCGGAACATATTCCCTGCTGTGATCAGTGCTTGGTGTTGTGGGATCGTTTCCGTGATCAGCAGTAATCACAAGCCTGTCACTTTCATCCAGACTATTCAAAAGTTCAGGCAGAAACTGATCAAACTCTTCAAGCTTTTGAGCAAAACCTTTCGGATCATTTCTGTGCCCAAAATACACATCGAAATCTACAAGATTTGCAAAAATAAAGCTACCCTTCGTTTCAACTGCACATTTCAGTAACTGCTCACAACCCTCTTCGTTGGATTTCGTGAGCAATTGCCTCTTAATTCCTTTATAGTTGAATAGATCATTTATCTTTCCAATACCAATTGTGGTAATGTTGTTTTCAGAAAGAATATCTAGCACAGTTGGCTCGGGAGGATTAAGTGAAAAATCTTTTCTGTTTTTTGTTCTTGTAAAATTTCCAGGAGAACCGATAAACGGTCGTGCAATTACTCTCCCAACCTGAAGAGGATAACTTAAAACTTTTTCTCGCGTGATAGAACAAATTTCGCACAGCCTTTTAAGTGGAATGATTTCTTCGTGAGCAGCAATTTGAAAAACTGAATCGGCAGAAGTGTAGATAATTGGATAGCCGGTTTCCAGATGCTGTTTACCAAGCTCATCAATTATTTCTGTTCCTGAAGCTGGTTTGTTGCCTAATATTCCTTTGCATCCAGTCTCTCTTAAGAAATTACCAACGATTTCACTATCGAAGCCGTTCGGGAAATAAGAAAAATCAGTAGTAACGTGTAATCCGGCAAGTTCCCAATGACCTGTTGTCGAATCCTTTCCCTCAGATAATTCAGCCATCTTTCCAAACGAAGCTTGAGGATTGGTAATTTTATTGATACCAGAGATGGATTCAATATTTCCCAAGCCGAGTGTTTCAAGATTTGGTAATTTCAATCCACTGACTGCTCTGGCAATATTGCATAAAGTGTTGCTTCCTTCATCATTGTACTTGCCTGCATCAGGAAGTTCTCCAATACCAACTCCATCAAGAACAATTACAAAGAAATTTTTCATTTCAGTAAAATGAAATTTTTAATTTACATTGAGAACAGCGTTACCGCCTTTTTCGAGAGCTTTATTTAGTGCGAGATTTGCATTGTGCATTACTTCATCAGCATTATCTTTGTTTGTAGTGGATGCAATACCGATTGAAACTGTAAACGTGGTTTGCTTGGAAACGACAGAGATGGGTCTCCGGGCAATTTTAACACGCAGCTTTTCTGCCCATACAAAAACATTTTTAGTAGTGGCATTAAAGAAATAAATTCCGAATATCCGTTCATCCAATCTTCCAAAAAGATTCAGCGGGGTCATCTCATCCGAAATAATTTCTGAGACAACCGAAATAACCTTTGGCAGCGGATTATCATCAAAAAGTGATTCCTGTTCAATAAAATCATCAATTTTTAAAAGTGCCAAAGTTCCTGGAATTTCTAGCTGCTTCGATTTAATTAAGTCTGCGGTAAGTCGTTCCTTAAATGATGAAGCATTAAGTGCTCTGGTCTCAAAATCAACTGAAGTCAGATTCTTTAATAATTTTTGAGTAGAATGTGTGTAAATAATATAAGCCAGAACATTCAAAGATTTTTTTAGGAACTGAACATCCTGGTTACTGTAAGCATTTTTCTTTAAGCTTTCAAAGCAGATAACGCCATAAATTTGCTTATTGTAGATAAGAGGAATTGCAACAAACGATCCGTCAAAGGATACATCTTCAGCCCGTGAATATCTTTTATAATTACCCGCTGAAGTATCATCTATTTTAACAGGAATTCCGGTAACTATTGATTTGCCAACAAGAGTTCCATTCAGATCAATCTGAAGATCTATTCCGATGTATTTCAGAGCGGTAGTGTTATCAACTTTTTCAGTTTTGAATATTTTATCAATCGGATTAAAATAGATAAATGCAAAAGCATCCCATTTAATCATATTTTTTAATGCTTCAGGAAGAGCATTTATCATTTCTTTTTCATCTTCAAATTCATTTTCGGGACCGAGGATTTTTAACAATCCTTCAAGCCTCTTCTGGGAGATAGTATCGGAATATTTTTCCTCGAATATTCCTATAAGCATAGTTATCAGCCGTATAAACCGGCCAAGCGAGTAGATTGTCTCAATTCCAAAAGCGTCTTCAACCTTTGAATCGATTGCAATAATTGCAACAAGTTCATTATTGTAAAACACAGGAACACCGGCAAAACTTTTTATTCCCTGATTCGAATCATAATATCTTATTACATCTGCTTCCGCAGTGCGTGAAATATCAGTTAATAATTCAGGTTCACCGTTCTCAACTATTTTACTTAATACATCATCTTCTATATCAAATTTTCTTTTAGTCAGCTGGTTAGAAGAGGAGACGAACTTCTCAATAATTAATTTTTCTTTTTTCTTATTATGCCAGAAGTAAATTGCTGAGTGAGCATTGTAAAGCTCTGCCATAACAGTGAGCATTCTTTCAATAACAAATCCAAACTGCTCATCGTGTCCGGTTCCTGGAGGCAGAGTTTCCTTTACAATTTCATCAAATCGTTCTTTTAAATCGTGGGGTTTGAGCGTGGTTTTTGATACACCGTATTCCGGTTTGTAGTTTTCATCAGTTATAACATCGACTTTTCTATTCTTTGATACTATTTTGAAGGATTCTTCTAAGTCAGAACGTGGAGCAGTAACTGGTTCAGAAATATTTTCTTCTGCATCAGAAATTGAATAACCACCTGAAAATCTTACTGAATCTCGCAGGAAGATAATAAATGCAACATAAATAACAAGGAGAGCTATTATTATTAGCCTGATTGTGAGGTCGTCGCTGAAGAATAAGCCAGACGCAAGTAATGGTATAACCAGAAAAATTAATATTCTTTTACGTTGTCTTTTATCAAGCATTTGACGGTTTCAATAGGAAAAATTTATTAGTGAAATAAATTTAAGAACTAATTGTTAAAAAATAACATTCAGATCAATTTAAAAGAATAGTTCAGTAATCTTTTTTTGTATGGGTTTCTTCCATCTTCCCGTAACAGTCGAGTAGAGAAACAGATTCTTGTTCAATTTAAGTTCAGGGAAAAAGGAATGGATTGTACTTATTGCCTTATGGGTTTCTGATTGATTAAGCTTATCAGCTTTGCTGAGAATAACAGAATAATCTTTGTTCGCAGTTTTTAGCCATAGATTTAATTGCACGTCCAGCTCAGTCGGTTCATAACGGGGATCAATCAGGTGAAACGCGTGGTGGATACTTGTTGATTCAAGAATATATTTTGAAACCAGCTTACCCCACTTTTCTCTTTCCTTAAGGCTGGTCTTGGCATAGCCAAAACCAGGTAAATCGACAATAAAAAATTTATCATCGGCTTTGTAGAAATTAATTGATCTGGTTTTTCCCGGAGTAGAACTTGTCTTGGCTATCCCTTTCCTATTAGAGATACTATTAATGAAAGAAGACTTACCTACGTTTGACCTTCCGCATAAAATCAACTGCGGCAAGTCAGATTTAGGTAAATCCTCAAGTTCAAATACAGATTTTAAAAACTGGATATCTTTAAACATAATAAGTAAAAAAAAAGAGTAACCGAAAATTTCGATTACTCTTATAATACAAAAAATAAGTTGAATTATTTTTTAGGAGCTTCAGCAGCTTGTTCTTCAAGCATTTGATTTTCTTTTTCAGCCTTTGCTTTAGCTTCCTTCTCTTTTGCTTTAGTCTCTCTCTTTTCCTTTTGCTGTTCAGCCCTTGCGGTGACAACTTCATTGTAATCTACAAGCTCGATTATTGCCATTTGAGCTGCATCACCTTCTCTATGTCCAAGCTTCACAACTCGAGTATAACCACCGGGTCTGTCACCAATCTTAGGAATTATATCGGAGAATAATTCTTTAACAACTTCTTTATCTTTAATTAATTCCATTACCTGTTTCTTTGCGTGTAAATCACCTTTACGTGCTTTTGTAACAAGTTTCTCGGCAAAACCTCTGGTTTCTTTAGCCTTGGCAAGAGTTGTTTTAATTCTCTTATGTTTAAGCAGAGAAGTTATAAGAGAGTTTAGAGTAGCCTTCCTATGGCTTGCTGTTCTTCCTAATTTTCTTCCCTTAACATTGTGTCTCATCTGTTTACCCTTATCGTTTTATTTAGGTTCCGCTTCAACTTTAATATACTTGTCCACATCCATCCCGAATTCTATTCCAAGATCTTCAACAATTTCCATTAGCTCTGCCAGAGATTTTCTTCCAAAATTTCTGAACTTGAGCATTTCTGCTTCATCTTTTCTAACAAGGTCGCCAAGTATTTTTATATTCGCTGCTTTTAGACAATTGTGAGATCTTACGCTCAATTCAAGATCATCAACCGAAGTTGTAAGTATCTTTTTTATTCTTTCAAACTCAGTATCTTTCTCTGCAACCGGCTGTTCTTCTTCCTGTTCAATATCAAAATTTATAAACAGCTGAACGTGTTCCCTCAGTATTTTTGCAGCTTGAGTGAGTGCATCGTCAGGAGTAATAGATCCATCTGTTGAGATTTCCAAAGTCAGTTTTTCGAAATCATTTTTATCACCAATTCTAACATTCTCAACTGTCATTTTAACATTTTTCAAAGGCGTGAAAATAGAGTCAATCGGGATAACACCGATTGCCTGGTCTGGAGATGCATTCTCTACAGCAGGTACATATCCTGTTCCTTTACCGACTCTCAATTCAACATCAAATTTTGCACTCTTATTTAATGACGCAATATGAAGATCAGGGTTTAAAATTTCTACTTCATTACTTGCTTTCTGTATATCAGCGGCTGTCCATTTTTTATCACCGTTAAAAGACAGGTCAATCTTGTTTGGCTTTTTGGATAGTAATTTCATCCTGACCTGTTTAAGATTTAATACGATCTCTGAGACATCTTCAACAACACCAGGAATTGTTGTGAACTCATGTAATATGCCGCTGAATTTAACTGAAGTAATTGCAGCACCTGGCAGAGATGAAAGAAGCACTCTCCGAAGAGAATTGCCTAAAGTTACTCCAAATCCTCGCTCAAGCGGCTGAAGAGTAAATTTTCCAAAAGTGTTTGAATAATTTGATTCATCCAGAACCACTGATTCAGGCATTATTAAGTGTGATGTATTCATTAAAAAATCCTCTAAAATTTCAAAAATTAATTATTTAGAATAGAGCTCTACAACCAATTGTTCATTGGCGTTTAGAGGAACATCTGCTCTTTCCGGAACCTGAAGAAATGTTCCGGTTAATGTTGCTTTATCTATAGTAAGCCATGGATATGCACTCTCCTTAACCCGCTTTAGCGAATTATGAATAGCATCCAGCTTTTTACTTTTATCTTTTACTTTTACAATATCGCCCTGAGAGACTAGGTATGATGGAATATCAACCATTCTGTCATTGACCATAAAATGTCTGTGCTTTATAAGTTGTCTTGCCTGACTTCTTGAAGCTGCAAAACCTAATCTAAAAATTACATTGTCTAATCTTCTTTCAAGAATCTTTATCAGGTTTTCACCAGTAATACCTTTTTGCTTGATTGCCTTCTCAAAATAATTCCTGAACTGCGTCTCCAGTAATCCATACATTCTTTTGATCTTTTGCTTCTCTCTTAGCTGTATCCCGTATTCAGATACTTTTGATCTTCTATTCAGTCCATGTTGACCAGGTGCATAATTCCTTGATTCAATCGGGCACTTTTCAGTATAACATTTCTGCCCTTTAAGAAAAAGCTTCTGCTTTTCTCTCCTGCATAATTTGCAAACTGAATCTGTGTATCTTGCCATTTAACGATAACTCCTTCTTTTAAACTCTTCTACGCTTTGGTGGTCTGCATCCATTATGAGGTATTGGAGTTACATCTTTTATTGATGAAACTTCCAAACCTGCAGTATATAATGATCTGATAGCTGCTTCTCTGCCGGAACCAGGTCCTTTTACTCTTACTTCAACTTTTCTAAGCCCCAAAGCATAAGCTTCTTTGGCAGCAGCTTCTGCAGAAACCTGTGCAGCGAAGGGTGTATTTTTTCTTGATCCTTTAAAACCGTTTTTACCGGCAGATGACCACGATAATGTGTTACCATAAATATCCGTAATAGTAACAATAACATTATTGAATGTTGCTTTTATATGAGCAACACCGTTCAGGTCAACCTGTGTTCTTTTTTTAACTTTTTTTACTGATTTAGCCAATCAAAATCCTCCGATTAACAAAAATTATTTCTTAGTTGGTGTTTTCTTCTTACCGGCAACTGTTTTACGTTTACCTTTTCTGGTTCTGGAATTAGTTCGGGTTCTCTGACCTCTTGCCGGGAGACCTTTTCTATGTCTTATTCCTCTGTAAGCCCCGATATCCATTAATCTTTTAATGTTCTGCTGAACTTCAGAACGCAGCGCACCTTCAACTTTAAACTCAGCAGTAATAACTGCTCTTATTTGTGCAACATCTTCTTCTGTAAGATCACCAACTTTTTTATTGGGATCTATTTTTGCTTTTTCAAGAATATCAGAGGACGATGTCGGTCCAATTCCATAGATATATTGAAGACCGAATAAGACTTTTTTATTTTTAGGTAAATCAACACCCGATATACGTGCCAATTAAAACTCCTTTATTAATTTTAACCTTGTCTCTGCTTGTGCTTTGGATTAGAACAAATAACCCTAACCACGCCTTTGCGTCTGATTATTTTGCACTTATCGCATATTTTTCTTACTGATGATCTGACTTTCATATTACACCCACTATTTATATCTGTAAGTAATTCTTCCCTTCGACAAATCGTAGGGAGACATTTCAACCGAAACTTTATCGCCAACAAGAATCTTAATAAAATGCATTCTCATCTTGCCTGAAATATGAGCAAGAATTTCATGACCATTATCCAGCTTTACTCTGAAAGTTGCGTTTGGCAAAGTTTCAGTAATAACACCATCTATTTTTATTGGTCCTTGTTTAGCCATTAACAAACAGTTAAGATTTCCGGTGAATTATCCAATATTAAAATCGTATGCTCAAAATGAGCTGATGGAGAACCATCCGCCGTTATCACAGTCCAGCCATCCGGAGAAGTAATCACTTCAAAACCACCAGCATTAACCATAGGCTCAATTGCAATCGTCATTCCTCTTTTCAATTTTGAGCCAGTTCCTCTTTTTCCGAAATTTGGAACTGCTGGATCTTCGTGAAGAAATTTACCAACACCATGACCACAAAGATCTCTTACAATAGAAAATCCGTTTTGCTCTACATAATCCTGAACTGCTGCTGATATATCGTGGACTCTGTTTCCATTTTTGGCTTGCTCAATACCCAGTTGCAATGATTTTTCTGTCACTTCCATAAGCATCTTTTTTTCATCAGAAATTTTTCCAACCGCAACAGTTATTGCTGCATCGCCATAATAATTATTTTTAAGAACACCAACGTCGAGAGATATTATATCTCCCTCTTCAAGTCTAAGCTGACCGGGAATTCCATGTACTACCGCATCGTTTATCGAGGTGCAAACCGAACCCGGAAAACCAGGCAAACCTCCCTGCGAATAACCTTTGAATGCAGGAATTGCATTATTACTTTTTATATAATCTTCAGCTATCCGATCTAATTCAAACGTCGTTACACCAATTCTAACATTACTTTTAACTAAACGAAGCGTTTCTGCAACTATCCTACAACTCTCTCTAATAAAATCGATTTCTTTTTGAGTCTTTATATAAATCACAAGCCAACTAGGATCTGCGTCCTTTGAATTTACCAGACTTCATAAATCCATCATAATGTCTCATCAGCAAGTGGGATTCAATTTGCTGAAGTGTATCCAGCGCCACACCAACAATAATAAGCAGACTCGTTCCACCAAAAAACTGAGCGAACTGACCGGATACTCCAAAGCCAGAAACGAATGCGGGTAAGATTGCAACGATAGCCAGGAAAATAGAACCAGGTAATGTAATCTTGGTTAAAATATTATCAATGAACTCTGAAGTTTGCTTCCCTGGTCTTATTCCTGGAATAAATCCACCCTGCTTTTTCATATTATCAGCAACATCTTTAGGATTAAAAGCAATAGCAGTATAGAAATATGTAAAGAACACGATCATCAGTGCATAAATTGTTGAATAAACCGGAGAATCATAAACAAAATAAGTGGACAAACTCTGCAAAAATTCGTTATCAGGGAAAAATGATAAAACCGTATTTGGTATAAACATAATTGATTGAGCAAATATAATCGGCATTACTCCTGCAGTATTGACTCTCAAGGGAATATATTGAGTAACACCACCATAAATTTTTCTACCTACAACCCGCTTTGCATACTGAACCGGAATTCTCCTTGTGCCTTGCGTAACGAGCACAACACCAGCAATGATAAAGAACATAAAAATCAAAATTACTATTTCAATTATGATCGATCTTTGCCCAACGCTAATTAATCTGATCTCATCAAAAATTGAATGCGGGAATCTTGCAATGATTCCAATAAAAATTATTAAAGAAATTCCGTTGCCAATACCTCTATCAGTTATTTGTTCTCCCATCCACATCATAAAAATAGTTCCCGAAGTAAGTATTATGATTGTTGAAAGAACCCATGCAAAACCGCTCACAGTTTCAGGAACAATAGGTAATCCTTGAACCTGAATATTTAATAGCCTGATTGTAACACCCCAAGCCTGCATTCCAGAAATAAGAACAGTTCCGTATCTGGTAAGCTGGGTAATTTTTTTTCTGCCTTCCTCGCCTTCCTGCTGCAGTTTCTGAAAATAAGGAACAACAGCACCAAGAAGCTGTATTATTATTGATGCCGAAATGTAAGGCATTATTCCAAGTGCAAATATCGCTGCATTTGAGAAAGCACCTCCGACAAACATATCGTATAAACCAAAAAGGTTATCCGTAGTTGCGTTCTTCATGCTCTCTGTGAGCAGTGTTGTATCAACACCGGGTATGGTTATATGTGCACCTAACCGAACAAGAAAAAGTAAAGCCAGTGTATAAAATATCCTCTGGCGGAGTTCGTGTATTTTAAATATGTTCCGGAAAGTATCTGTAAGTCTCGACATTTAATACCGCATTAAATTAACTTTATTGAACCGCCAGCCGATTCTATTTTTTCTTTTGCACTTTTGCTGATTGCATTAACCTCAAGATTTATTTTTGCCTTTAATTCACCTTTAGCTAAAATCTTTACAGGCTTTTTTATGCTGGAAATCAAACCTAGATTTTTTAATTCTTCAATATTTAAAACTTTGTCAGCTTTATTTTCATCAGCTATTCTTTGCAAAGCATTAAGATTTACTACCTGGTAGGTTTCCTTAAAAATATTTGTAAATCCGAATTTTGGAATTCTTCTTTGCAAAGGCATCTGACCACCTTCAAACCAGGATCTCTTTTTCGAACCTGAGCGTGAACGCTGACCATTCATTCCTCTGGTTGCATAGCCGCCATGACCCGAGCCTTCTCCTCTGCCAACTCTCTTTCGTTTTTTCCTTGAGCCTTCAGCGTATTTTAAATTACTTAGAATATCCATTTTATAATTTCCTTATTCCTTTACTGCTTCGACCTTAACAAGATGAGAAACTTTATTGATCATACCCCTTATTTGTGGAGTATCATTATGAACTCTTTCCCAATTAGGTCTGCCAAGACCCAGAGCTTCAATAATTTTTTTCTGTTTCTCCGGTCTGTCTATTATACTTTTGGTTTGTATTATTTTTAACTTAGCCATATAACCTCATTTACGAAGCAAAAATTTCCTGAATAGTTTTTCCTCTTTTGTTCGCCATTGTCTTAGCATCAATCTGCATAAGCAATCCATTTAAAGTTGCTTTTACCTGGTTATGCGGATTGCTTGAACCAAGAGATTTTGTTAAAATATCCTGAACACCAGCAGCTTCAAGAACTGCTCTAACGCCGCCTCCGGCAATAAGCCCCGTTCCCGGAGAAGCTGGTTTTAAGAGGACTTTGCCAGCACCAAACCTGCCGACTATTTGGTGTGAAATAGTTCCTCTTCGAATTGTTACCTTCACAAGATTTTTCTTTGCATCATCAATTCCTTTTGATATTGCATCGGTTACTTCATTAGCTTTCCCAAGACCAACTCCAACGATTCCGCTTCCATCACCAACCACAACAATAGCATTGAAGCTGAAACGGCGTCCGCCTTTAACAACTTTAGCAACACGATTAATGTGAACAACTTTTTCTTTTAATCCGTCCGATTCAGTGGATTTAACTCTTTTCAAATTTATCTCCTAAAAACTTTCATTATAAAAATGGAAGCTGCCGGGAGAGGATTCGAACCTCTGCAGACGCCTCCAAAGGGCGCAGTCCTACCGTTAGACGACCCGGCAATAAACATTAGAATTGAAGTCCTCCCTCACGGGCACCATCAGCTAGAGCTTTAACTCTGCCATGATATCTAAAACCACCTCTGTCAAATACAACATTCTTAATGTTTTTTTCCAATGCTTTTTTTGCAAGCATATTACCGATAAGCTTGCTTTTATTTATTTTGCCTTTAGTTGATCTTACTTCAGCTTTTGCTTCCTTGGCAAGGCTGGAAATCGCGACTAAAGTGTTTCCGGTTGTATCGTCTATTATTTGAGCATAAATATTATCAAGACTTCTGTAAACAGAAAGACGTGGTTTTTCTGTTGTTCCAGAAATCTTTTTTCTGATTTTAATTTTTGCTCTGCTTCTTGATGTTTTCTTTTTCATTACAAATAAAACTCCTAAAAATTATGCTCCAGCAGTCTTACCGGCTTTTCGTATAATTCGTTCATCTGAATATTTAATTCCCTTACCTTTATATGGTTCAGGTTTTCTGAAAGATCTGATTTTTGCTGCAACAAGTCCGACTAATTCTTTGTCGATACCTGAAATTATTATTTGAGTCGGAGCTGGAACCTCAAGTTTTACTTCATCAGGAGGAACAAAGTAAATCGGATGTGAATAACCTATATTTAATAATAAATTTTTTCCTTTGAGTTCAGCCTTATAACCGACACCAACAATATCAAGAGTCTTCTTATACGAATCAGTTACCCCAATAATCATATTTTGAATTAATGCACGTGTCAAACCATGCAATGATCTTGATTCTTTTAGATCGTCAGGTCTGCTAAACTTTATTTCACTCTCAACAACTTCAGCCTTAATCGTGGGATGAATTGTTCTGTGAAGTTCACCTTTTGGTCCTTTTACTTTGATTACCTGACCTTCCAAATTAATATTGACGCCTTTTGGAATCTCTACAGGTTTTTTACCTATTCTGGACAATCTTTAATCTCCGACTTTAAATTTTACCATATATAACAAATTACTTCGCCACCGATTAGTTGATTTCTCGCATCCTTGTCAGTTAATAAACCTTTAGGAGTAGAAATAACTGCGGTGCCTAAACCATTTAAAACTTTCGGCAGCTTGTCAGCCGCTCTATAAACACGCAAACCAGGCTTACTTATTCTCTTCAAACCGTTGATGGCTGGTATCCCGTTCTTATATTTTAAAACAATGTTCAGTTTATTTTGTTTATTGTCATCAATTATTTCGTAATCAATTATATAACCTAAATTTTTTAGAATTTCTGACAATCCTATTTTAGTTCTGGATGCTGGAATTTCAACACGCACTTTTTTTGCTTTAGTAGCGTTCCTAATCCTGGTTAAATAATCTGCAATTGGGTCTGTAACTGGCATTTAAACTTTCTCCGTTTACCAACTTGATTTTTTTACGCCTGGAATTTCACCCCTCAGAGCCATTTCTCTGAAGACTAATCTTGAAACTCCAAATTTTCTATAATAGCTTCTCGCCCTTCCTGTGAACATACAGCGGTTCTTTAGTCTAGTCACAGAAGAATCACGAGGAAGTTTTTGAAGTTCTTCGTAGTCACCATTTGCTTTAAGTTCTTCACGCTGCTTGCGGTACTTTTCATAAAGTCTGTGTCTTTTTTCTTCTCTTGCTATTAAACACGTACGGGCCATTAAATCTCCTAAGCTGTTTTAATTTCTTTTTTAATGAATGGCATTCCGAAAGATTTTAATAATTCGTAAGCCTCGTTATCAGAATTAGCCGATGTTACAATTGTAACATCCATACCAAGAACTTTAGTTATCTTATCAACGTTTATCTCAGGAAAAATAATCTGCTCTTTAACTCCCAGAGTATAATTTCCTCTTCCATCAAAAGATTTGTCTGATAAACCGCGAAAGTCTCTCACACGGGGTAAAGCAACATTTATAAGTCTATCTAGGAACTCATACATTCTTTCTTTACGTAGAGTTGTCATCGCCCCGATGCTCAGACCTTCTCTTAATTTAAAGTTTGAGATCGCTTTCTTCGCCTTTCTGATGCTGGCTTTCTGACCTGTTATTGATTCCAGTACTTTGACTGCTTCTTCAAGAATCTTAGGTTCAGCAACCGCAGCACCAACTCCCATATTAACAACAATTTTTTCTATCTTAGGCACCTGCATGATGTTCTTATAGCCTAAGGTTTTCATCAAACCGGGAATGACTTCAGCGCGATAATAATCAAAAAGTCTGCTTGGAATTTTAACATCCTTTTCAGCGGATGGTTTCACAGCTTCTTTTTTAGATTTTTCTTTTTTCTCTTTTGATTCTTTTACTTGTTTTTTTTCTGCCATCTGTCTAACAATAATTTAAATTCTTATTGAATCATTTCTCCGCTTGCTTTGGCAATGCGGGCAATTTTCTTTTTTCCAGTTTTTTCGTCAAGGATAACTCTAGAACCCACACGTGTTGGTTCATTACTCTTAGGATCGAGTATCATTACGTTAGAAGCATGGATTGATGCTTCTTTTTCAAGAATACCTCCCTGAGGACTTTTTCGGTTTGGTTTTGTATGTCTTTTCCTAAGATTTATTCCTTCAACAATAACTCTATATTTCGCTGGAAATACTTTAAGGACTTTTCCGGTTTTTCCACGGTCATTTCCGGAAATTACCATAACATTATCATTTTTTCTGATTTTCATAATTAACCTTTTACAATACTTCAGGTGCTAAAGAAACGATTTTCATAAACTGTTTATCTCTCAACTCACGTGCAACAGGACCAAAGATACGTGTACCACGCGGCTCGTTCTGAGGATTTATCAACACTGCTGCATTTTCATCAAAGCGAATGTATGAACCGTCTTTTCTTCTAACTTCTTTTTTAGTTCTAACAATAACTGCCCTTGAAACTTCACCTTTCTTAACTGTTCCATTCGGCATTGCAGTTTTGACACTAACTACAATTGTATCGCCAACTGTGGCATATCTTCTGCCGCTTCCGCCCAATACCCTGATGCATCTAACTTTCTTTGCTCCAGAGTTATCAGCCACGATCAGATTTGTTTCTTCCTGTATCATCGCTCGTAATTCTCCTGCCTACTTGGCTTTTTCAATAATTTCGACTAAGCGCCATCTCTTCTTTAAGCTGAGCGGGCGTGTTTCCATAATTTTAACTTTATCACCTGGTTTACATTCCCTTTTTTCATCATGAGCCATCAGCTTGGTAGTCTTCTTAAAATATTTCTTATATATCGGATGAGCTACTTTCCTTTCAATTGCAATTGTAATTGTTTTATCCATCTTATTACTTACTACAACTCCAATTCTGGTTTTTCTTAATCCGCGCGTTTCCATCTTTTAAGCTTTTGCTCCTTTCACTGTACTACCTGCTGTTTGCAATTCCCTTTCCTGAAGAACTGTTCTCAACCTTGCAATATCTCTTTTCACATTTTTTATTTTGGATGTGTTCGTTAATTGCTTCAACTGATGAGAGAACCTCAAGTCAACAAGACTTTGCTCTTCATCTTTTATCCTCTGAACTATTTCTTCAGTTTTCATTTCTTTTATTTCATGAATCTTCATTTCAAAGTCCTCAGCTTATTCAAAATCTGGTCTTGAAACCACTTTAGTTTTAACAGGCAGCTTGTGCGAGCAAAGCTGAAGCGCTTCATTTGCAACTTCTCTTGTAACACCGGAAACTTCAAACATAATTCTTCCCGGTTTAACAACTGCAACCCAAAACTCCGGGGCACCTTTTCCCTTACCCATTCTGGTTTCGAGAGGTTTTTTAGAAACTGGTTTGTCTGGGAAAATTCTTATCCAGACACGACCGTCTCTTTTCATTTTTCTTGAAAGAGCAACACGACAAGCTTCAATCTGCCTGCTGGTAATCCAGGCCGGCTCTAAAGATTTCAAACCAAAATCTCCAAAAGCAACTGAACTACCTCGTTTCGCGTAGCCTTTTCTTCTACCTCTATGTGCTTTTCTAAATTTTACTCTTTTCGGCATTAACATAATGTTAGCTCCTGCTCAAAATTATTCCATAGCTCGCTTGCCGAGTATTTCACCACGGCAAATCCACACTTTAATTCCTATTGAGCCATAGATAGTTTCTGCTCTGCCATTTGCATAATCTATATCAGCTCTTAATGTGTGAAGCGGTATTCTTCCATCTTTATATTGTTCAGTTCTTGCAATTTCAGCTCCACCTAATCTTCCAGCGCACATAATTCTTATACCTTCAGCGCCCATTCTCATCGAAGCCGTAATTGCCATCTTCATTGCTCTTCTAAAGGAAACTCTTCCTTCAATTTGACTAGCAATATTCTCTGCAACCAGATAAGCGTCAAGTTCTGGTCTTTTAATTTCCGAAATCTGAATCTTAACTTCTTTGTTAGTTAGCTGTCTTAATTCTTCTTCAAGCTGGGTGATTTCTTTCCCACTTTTACCAATTACCACACCCGGTCTTGATGTATGAATATTTAATATGACGTTCTTAGATGTTCTGTCAATTATTATTTTAGAAATACCTGCTTTTTTTAATCTGTTTCTTACGTAGCTGCGAAGCTTTTCGTCTTCTTTAAGTTTAGTCGCATAACTTTTACTCTCATACCAGTTCGAGTTCCAACCTCTGATTAAACCTACTCTTAAGCCTATCGGATTAGTTTTCTGTCCCAAAAATTTCTCCTTAAATTATGCTTTTTTTGCTACAATAATTGTTAAATGACAGGATCTTTTTCTAATCCTGTATGCTCTGCCCTGAGGTGCAGGTGATATTCTTCTCAAAGTCGGACCAACATTTACATATGCTTCCTTTACGAAAAGATCAGAAGGCTCAACTCTTACAGTTTCTTCCTTAGTATTAATAAGATTAGAAACTGCAGACCTTAGAGTCTTCTCCGCATCTTTAGATGAATGCTTTGGAGAGAAATGAAGAATCTCCAATGCTTTATCTACTGATTCACCTCTGATTAAATCGATCACCAATCTCATTTTCCTTGGTGATGAACCTATAAATCTATTTCTTGCTCTTGCTTCCATCAACTTGATCTTTCTTAATTAACCGGCTTTGGCTGCTTTTTCTGCTTTAGTACCCGGATGACCTCTGAAAATTCGTGTAGGTGAAAATTCACCTAATTTATGTCCGACCATATTTTCAGTAATGAAAATCGGAATCATCTTGTTTCCATTATGAACTGCAATAGTATGACCAACAAAATCAGGTGTTATAATAGATGCACGTGACCAGGTCTTAACTATTTTCTTTTGATTCACATCATTTAGCTGCTTGATTCTTTCAAGCAGTTTATAATGTATAAAAGGTCCTTTTTTTACCGAACGAGGCATAAGCTAAACCTAATTTTTCCTTCTTTTAATAATGTATTTATTAGATTGATTTTTTCTTTTACGAGTTTTCAATCCTTTAGATTTCTGTCCCCAGGGAGAAACGGGATGACCGCCGCCTGAGGTTTTACCTTCACCACCGCCCATTGGATGATCAACAGGGTTCATCGCAACACCTCTAACATATGACCGTCTTCCCAACCATCGTGTTCTTCCTGCTTTACCAAGACTAATATTTTCGTGTTCTGAATTTCCGACCATTCCGTATGTAGCCAAACAATTTACATTTATCAATCTCACTTCTCCGGAAGGCATCTTTAGCTGAGCTAAGTTTCCTTCTTTTGCCATCAACTGAAGAGAACTTCCAGCACTTCTTCCGATCTGACCACCTTTACCGGGTTTAATCTCAACGTTATGAACAAAACTTCCTAACGGCATTTCTTTAAGCGGTAATGCATTACCAACTGAAATTTCACTTCCGGATCCAGATGATATTTTATCTCCAACCTTTAAACCATTCGGGGCAATTATGTATCTTTTTTCGCCATCAGCGTAGTGAAGCAGTGCAATTCTTGCTGATCTGTTCGGATCATATTCTATTGAAAAAACTTTCGCAGCAATGCCATGCTTATTTCTCTTAAAGTCTATGATCCTGTACCTTCGCTTATGCCCGCCGCCAATATGCCTGGAAGTAATTCTGCCAAGATTATTTCTGCCGCCTGATTTCTTTAATGCAACAGTCAGAGATTTCTCGGGTTCGGTCTTAGTTATCTCTTCAAAAGTATAATTACTTCTGAATCTTGTTCCCGGAGTTGTTGGTTTTAATTTTTTAATTCCCATTTAAATACCTGTTCTTAAAAGCTAAACTGCTTCGAATAGCTCAATTTTTTCCCCTTCTTTAAGGGTGATAATTGCTTTCTTAAATTTTGCCGTCTTCCCTGTGAATCTTCCTTTTTTTCTAAACTGAGTTTTAGTTTTTCCCGGATGATTTATGGTTTTTACTTCTGTTACGTGTACATTGAATTTCGCTTCAATAGCTTTTGCAATCTGAATTTTATTTGCTTTTGGATTAACCAAAAATCCATATTTCCCATTGTCGGCAGTTATATTTGTCATCTTCTCTGTTACAAGAGGACTTATTAATACCTGGTGCATATCAGTTCACCGCCTTTTCTTTATTGTCAGCGAAGGTTTTGGCTATGGCCTCAACAGCAGTATGCTGAAGGACTAAAATCTGATTGTTAAGAATATCATAAGTAGAAGCTTTACTTGCCTCCATCACGCTAACTTTATTAATATTTCTTCCAGATTTATAAAGATTAGTTTCATTCTTACCAGTTAAAAGAAGAATCTTTTTTCCGTTCAGATTTAATGCTTCCATCATTGAAACGAAATCTTTTGTCTTCGGCTTATCAAATGAAAAATCTTCAACTACGATCAATTGTTCATCTTTAGCTTTATAGCTAAGCGCGGACTTCCGTGCAAGCTGTTTTACTTTTTGTGGAAGCTTCTGCCTGTAATCTCTTGGACGTGGACCGAATATTGTTCCACCGCCAATCCATAAAGGAGAACGAGTAGTTCCAGCTCTGGCAGTTCCTCTTCCTTTTTGTCTCCAGGGTTTCTTACCGCCGCCGCTTACTTCTGATCTTTCTTTTGCTTTATGTGTTCCCTGTCTCTGATTAGCAAGAAATGCTTTAACAGAAAGATAAATTGCGTGATCATTTGGCTGAATGCCGAAGATCGCATCATCAAGCTTAAGTTTTTTACCCGAAGGTTTACCGTCTATTTTAAAAATCTCTAATGTCATGGTTGTTCAGCTATTTATTCTTTTTTATAAGCCTATGGCTTAATCAGTTCAACTATTGAATTAATTGAGCCTGGTACAGCACCTTTAATCAGGATTAAATTATCTTCCGGGATAATTTTAATTACTTTGAGGTTACGGACTGTAACATTTTCAAAACCTTGTCTTCCAGCCATTCTCTGTCCCTTAAACACTCTTGAGGGATAAGAACTTGCACCAATAGAACCAGGGGCTCTAAGTCTATCACTTTGACCGTGAGTTGTTCCACCGACACCACCAAAGTTGTGACGCTTCATTACACCCTGAAATCCTTTTCCTTTACTCTTTCCTCTAACTTTGATGATTTCGCCTTCTTTGAAAAAATCAACTTTTATGTCGTCACCAACTTTCAAGCTATCCGAATCAAATCCCTTAAATTCCTTTACAGTTTTATAAGGAGTCAGATTGTTTTTCTTAAACTGCCCTAAAACCGGTTTACTAACATGTTTTTCTTTTTTCTCTTCAAAGCCAATGGCAACAGCAGAGTAACCGTCTTTTTCATTATTACGAAGAGAAACAACTTTACAAGGACCTGCCTGAATAACAGTGACCGTTACTAAATCTCCTTCAGCATTAAAGACGCTGGTCATTCCTATTTTTTTACCTAAAATTCCCGGCATATCAAACTCGGTTTTAAATTATAACTTAATTTCTATGTCAACACCCGCCGGAATATCAAGCTTGCTCAATGAATCGACGGTTTTATTATTTGAATTATGAATATCAATTATTCTTTTGTGCGCGCGTGTTTCAAACTGCTCTCTTGATTTCTTATCCACATGAGGAGATCTTAATACAGTATAAATTGTTTTACGTGTTGGAAGAGGAATTGGTCCTGAGACCACTGCTCCAGTACTTCTGACAGTTTTAATGATCTTCTCAGTTGACTTATCAATCAATATATGATCATAAGATTTCAACTTAATTCTTATTTTCTGACCAGCCAATTAGAAACTCCTTTAATTTAGCACAAGTGAAAAGGGAAATGAGATACTCCCTTTTCTAAAAAAAGAATATTTAATAATTATTTATAAATCTTTGTTACAACACCAGCACCAACAGTCCTGCCGCCTTCACGAATAGCGAATCTTAAACCTTCTTCCATAGCGATTTCAGAAATCAATTCAATTTTAAGATTTACATTATCACCAGGCATAACCATTTCAGTGCCTTCAGGAAGAGAAGCAACACCGGTTACGTCAGTAGTTCTGAAATAGAACTGTGGTCTGTAACCATTAAAGAATGGTGTATGTCTTCCACCTTCATTCTTTGACAAAATGTAAACCGAACCGTCGAACACAGTATGCGGAGTAATAGAACCGGTTTTTGCTAAAACCATTCCTCTTTCGATTTCATTTTTATCAACGCCTCTAAGCAATATTCCAGCATTATCGCCAGCCATTGCTAAGTCAAGTTCTTTTCGAAACATTTCAATTCCAGTAACAACTGTCTTTTTATGAATACCAAGACCGATAAGTTCAACTTCTTCCTGAAGTTTAACTTCGCCTCTCTCTACTCTTCCGGTTGCAACCGTACCACGACCTGTAATAGAGAACACATCCTCAACAGGCATAAGGAATGGCTTCTTGGTTTCTCTTTCTGGTATTGGAATATATGCATCAACTGCATCCATAAGCTTCCAGATACAATCTAGAGCAGGATCATCAACCTTTGAATCAGGATTTGATACTACCTCAAGTGCTTTCAAAGCAGATCCCTGAATTATTGGTATCTCATCACCTGGGAATTCATAAGAGGTTAATAAATCTCTTAATTCAACTTCAACTAACTCGAGAAGTTCAGGATCGTCGACCATATCTACTTTATTCATGAACACAACTATTTTAGGAACACCTACCTGTCTAGCAAGGAGAATATGTTCTCTGGTCTGAGGCATAGGTCCATCCGTAGCAGCAACGACCAGAATAGCACCATCCATCTGTGCCGCACCGGTAATCATGTTCTTTACATAGTCAGCGTGGCCAGGACAATCTACGTGAGCGTAGTGTCTTTTTTCAGTTGAATATTCCACGTGAGCTGTTGCTATTGTGATGCCTCTTTCTCTTTCTTCGGGGGCATTATCAATACTATCAAATGTTCTAACCTCAGATAAGCCCTTTTTATTAAGAGCCATTGTGATGGCGGCAGTTAGTGTTGTTTTACCATGATCTACGTGACCAATTGTTCCAACGTTAACGTGCGGCTTACTTCTGTCAAATTTTTCTTTTGCCATCGGTTTCTCCTTTTAAATTTGTTCCTTTAATTGTTTATTCAATGTTAATTAAACTGCTGTTGATTTCTTACCTAATGATTTTTCAGCAATCTCCTCGGCAATTGATTGAGGTACTTGCTGATAATGATCAAATTGCATTGAGTAAATTGCTCGTCCCTGCGTCATTGATCTTAACACGGTCGCATATCCAAACATTTCAGAAAGAGGAACAAGTGCTTTAATTACCTGTGCATCTTTCCTTGCATTGAAGCCTTCAATTTTTCCTCTTCGTGAATTTAGATCACCCATAACATCTCCCAAATAATCTTCAGGAGTAACCACTTCAACTGACATTATGGGTTCTAACAATATTGGTTTTGCTTTTTGAGACCCACTCTTAAAAGCCATCGAGCCGGCAACCTTAAACGATAATTCATCTGAGTCAACATCATGATATGAACCATCGTATAGTTTCGCTTTTATATCAACAACTGGAAATCCTGCAACCACACCATTTCTCATTGCTTCCTGAATTCCAGCAGATACTGCCGGGATATATTCTTTCGGAACTGTGCCGCCAACAATACCATTTATGAATTCAAATCCCTTACCCTGCTCATTAGGTCCTAATTCAATTTCAACATGTCCGTACTTACCACGTCCGCCTGATTGCTTAATAAATTTACCTTCAGCCTTAACGTTCTCAGTGATTGTCTCTCTGTACGCAACCTGCGGCTTGCCAATATTTGCTTCAACTTTAAATTCTCTCTTCATTCTGTCAACAAGAATTTCCAAATGAAGTTCACCCATTCCACTAATTAAAGTTTGACCTGTTTCCTGATCCACATTAACTCGGAATGTTGGATCCTCATCAGAAAGCTTAGAAAGTGATTCGGATAATTTATCCTGGTCAGCTTTAGTTTTAGGCTCAATTGCAATTTGTATAACAGGTTCCGGGAAGGTTATCTTTTCCAGAATAATCGGATCATCTTCTGAACATAAGGTATCGCCGGTACGAGTATGTTTCAATCCGACGACAGCAGCGATATCTCCCGCTTTGACTTCAGTAATATCTTCGCGATGATTAGCATGCATTTGCAACAGTCTTCCAATACGTTCTTTCTTTAGACTTACCGAATTATAAACATATGATCCTGCTTTTAAAACTCCTGAATAAACACGAAAGAAACATAATTTACCAACATAAGGATCATTCATTATTTTAAATGCAAGAGCAACAAATTTTTCTTTTTCATCAATTTTTCTTGTCACTGTATCATTAATACCGATATGGTGAGCCTCTATTTCCTTAGAATCTACAGGTGAAGGAAGTAAATCTACCACATAGTCAAGCAATTTTTGAATTCCTTTATTTTTAAAAGCTGAACCGCAAAGTACGGGGATTATTTTCCCTTCAATTGTTGCTTGTCGAAGTACTTTAAGTACTTCAGCGGGACTAATTTCTTTACCGTCTAAATATTTTTCCAATAAAGTATCATCAACATCTGAGACGGCTTCGAGCATCTGAGTTCTGAACTTGCTTGCAATTTCCATTAAGTCTTGTGGAATCGGAATTTCATCGAATGTAGCACCAAAGGTTTCTTCGTGATACATTCTTGCGTTAAAATGGATAAGATCAATGACTCCTGAAAACAAATCGCCTTGACCTATTGGTAAATTTATTGGGACAGCGTTCGCTTTTAATCTATCTTTCATCATTTGAACTGAATGATAAAAATCTGCACCAACTCTATCAACTTTATTAATGAATGCAAGTCTTGGGACTCCGTATTTATCTGCCTGTCTCCAAACTGTTTCAGATTGTGGTTCAACACCACCAACAGCGCAAAATAACGCAACTGCCCCATCTAAAACCCTTAATGATCTTTCAACTTCAACAGTAAAATCAACGTGACCGGGGGTATCAATTATATTTATCTGATGCTCATTCCAGTAACACGTTGTTGCAGCACTGGTAATTGTAATCCCACGTTCCTTTTCCTGATCCATCCAATCCATAACTGCAGCACCATCGTGAACTTCTCCGAGTCGATGTAATTTACCAGTGTAGAAAAGAATACGCTCAGTCGTAGTGGTTTTGCCCGCATCGATATGCGCCATAATCCCAATATTTCTTACACGCTCTATTTTAGTTCTTTGTGACATAATTTCTTTTTAATTTCTTACCACTTAAAGTGAGCAAAAGCTTTATTTGCTTCAGCCATCTTATGCGTATCATCTTTCTTTTTAACTGCTGAACCTTCATTATTAGAAGCAGCTATTAGTTCTTGTGCCAGTTTCTGAGACATTGTTTTATCTCCACGCTGACTTGCATAGGTTTTTATCCATCTCATTGCCAATGCATTTCTTCGTTCCGGTCTAACTTCGCTAGGAACCTGATAAGTTGCTCCGCCCACTCTTCTGCTTCTAACTTCAATTACAGGCTGAACATTAGAAAGTGCCTGCTTGAAAACTTCCAGACCCGGTTTTTTGGTTTTACCTTCAATAATATCAAAAGCATTATAAATTATTTTTCTTGCTGCTGATTTTTTACCATCATTCATTAAACAATTAATGAACTTTGAAACCGTGATGTCATTGAATTTTGGATCGGGTTTTATATATCTTTTTTCTGCTCTTCTTTTTCTCATACGTTATTTCGATTTAGGTTTTTTCGCTCCATATTTAGATCTTCCTTTTTTTCTATCTTCAACACCACTTGTATCCAAAGTACCTCGGATTATGTGATATCGGACACCTGGCAAATCCTTAACACGACCTCCTCTAATGAGAACAATGGAATGTTCCTGAAGGTTATGTCCTTCTCCAGGGATATAAGCAGTTACTTCCATATGATTAGTTAGTCTTACTCTAGCAACTTTTCTAAGCGCTGAATTAGGTTTCTTAGGAGTAGTTGTGTATACTCTTGTGCACACACCACGCTTTTGCGGACAAGCACTTAAAGCTGGTGCCTTATTTTTTGCTAATATCTGAACTCGTCCTTTTCTAACGAGTTGATTAATAGTTGGCAATACTTTCTCCTAAGTTTAATTCAAATAAAAAAATTCGGATTTCAAATATACTTCTTCGTAACAATTAAGTCAAGAAATTCAAACACTACTAAATGTTATTCAACTCTGGTTTCTTCAGTTTTTGGTTCTTCTTCGTTTACATCAGAAGCTGGCTCCATTTCACTCTTAAGTGCAACAGTTCTATACTTTTTAAGTCCTGTTCCTGCCGGGATCAAGTGACCCATCACAATGTTTTCTTTTAGACCGATCAATCTGTCAATTTTGGCCTGAATTGCAGCATTTGCAAGGACTTTTGTTGTTTCCTGAAATGATGCTGCAGACAGAAAGCTTTCGGTGGAAAGTGCAGCCTGAGTTATACCTAAGAGAACATGCTCAAATGTTGCAGGCATAGCATCTCTAATTTCCATCGGTTTTTTCTCTCTCTTTTTGAGGTCCGCAATAAGCTCCCGCGCTTTGGATTTCTGAAGGATAGAACCATTTTTAGATTTTGAATCGCCTTTATCTTCAATCACTACCATATTTGTCATTTTGTTATTTTCTTCAATGAACTCAATTCTATCCACTAAATCTTCCTCAAGGAACCTGGTATCACCCGGAGAAACTACTCTTACCTTTTGAAGCATTTGTCTTACGATAACTTCAATATGCTTGTCATTAATTTTAACACCCTGAAGACGGTAAACGTCCTGGATTTCATTAACAAGATATTCCTGAACAGAACTTGTTCCTTTTATTCTCAAAATATCATGAGGATTCATTGGTCCATCTGTGATTTTTTCACCTGCAGGGATATCATCTCCTTCCTGAACAAGTATATGCTTTCCTAATGGTACAGCATATTTCTTCTCATCTGAACCATCTTGAGCAACCACAGAAATTTCTCTGGATCCTTTCTTTCGTCCACCAAACTTTACGATACCTTCAATGTCAGAAACGATTGCAGGATCCTGAGGACTTCTTGCTTCAAATAGCTCAGTTACTCTCGGCAGACCACCAGTAATATCTCTCGTCTTAGTTGTTTGCTTAGATATTTTTGCAAGTATGGTTCCTGCTGTTATTGATTCACCTTCCTCAACAGACAGATATGACCTTGTTGGCAAATTGAATGATTTTTTCTCGCCGGTCTCAGTAACAATCACAATGCTTGGTGTAAGTGTTTTATCTTTTGAATCAGTTACAACTTTCTGAACATGTCCAGTTTGTTCATCGGTAACCTGCTTTAATGTTGAGCCATCAACAAGATCCACAAAACCAACTTTACCTGGAATATCAGCAATGATTAATGCATTGTAAGGATCGTGATGATAAAGAGGTGAATTCTTGTTTACTTTT
>JACZKK010000029.1 GCA_014860115.1 Ignavibacteriaceae bacterium | reverse complement strand
AATTCCTCTGTACAGACACAATCATTTGGTTCATCTGAACATTGCTTCCACATAATTAAAAAAACAGACGCTAATAATAAAACGAAAAATTTCATTTAATATTCACTTAAAGACTTATTAAATTTCACATTGAAACTTATACAATTGAACTACAATTAAATTATGAAATTAAAAACAGCAGTTCTACTTATAAATTTAGGCACGCCCGATAGTCCTTCTGTAAAAGATGTCAGAAAATACCTTTTTGAATTTCTTAATGATCCACGCGTTATTGATATTCCTGCGCTGGCCCGATTCATTCTTGTTAATCTAATAATTGTTCCTTTTCGCGCACCAAAGTCAGCTAAAATTTATGAAGAGCTTTGGGTAAACAATGGACTTCCGGATGGAACAAGGGGTTCTCCAATTCTTTATTATGGAAAATCTGTTCAGGAGAAATTGCAAAAAGCTCTTGGTGAAAGTTATGATGTACACCTTGCAATGAGATATAAAAATCCTTCTGTTGACGATGTGCTTGTTGATATCTACAAAGAAAATTATGAGAAGCTAGTAGTCATTCCTCTTTTTCCTCAATATGCTTCAGCAACAACAGGATCGGTGGTTGATAAAGTAATGAGAATAATAAGTAAGTGGTGGGTAATTCCGGAAGTAAAATTTATCGGTCAGTTTTATGATAATGAGGGTTATATTAACACCGTTGTTGAGCAATCTAAAAAACATAAGCTCGAAGATTATGACCACGTGCTTTTTAGCTACCACGGTTTGCCGGTACGTCAAGTTGATAAAGTTTATAAAGACAACACACTTTGCGAAGAGCACAACTGTGAAACCGAAATAAATGAAACGAACAAGTACTGCTACAAAGCAACCTGCTATGCAACCACGAGATTAATTGCAAAGAAACTTGGGCTGTCTGCTGAAAAGTATACGGTCTGTTTTCAATCAAGGTTGGACAAAAGGTGGCTGGAACCGTTTGCTGATAAAGTTATAATTGAACAGGCAAAAAAAGGAGCGAAACGATTATTGGTTTTTAGTCCAGCATTTGTTGCCGATTGTCTTGAAACACTGATAGAGATTGGAGTAGAATATCAAAAACTATTTGAAGAACACAGCGGAGAAAAAGTTCAACTTGTGGAAAGCTTAAACGACCATCCTATGTGGATAGAAACTCTGAAAGAAATAGTAAAGAACAATTAATAATGCAACTTCAAGAAAAAATATTCAATGCTGGTGTTGTCGGTGCTGGTGGCGCAGGCTTTCCCGCACATGTTAAAGCAAAATCAAAAGTAGAGTTTGTGCTAGCCAACGGCGCCGAGTGTGAACCTCTCATCCACAAAGACTATGAGTTGATGCTGCACTTCCCCAAAGAAATTATGCGGGGACTTGAGCTATTAATTGAAAGCACAAAAGCAAATAAAGGTTACTTCGGAATAAAGGAGAAAAACACAAAAGCCATTTCTGCAATTAGCAGTTACTTAAACAGAAAAACAGAATTAACAAAACTTGGTGATTTTTATCCTTCCGGTGATGAGTTTGAATTGGTTTATGAAGCAACCAAAAGATTAATCCCTCCCGCCGGAATTCCTCTTGATATTGGATGCGTTGTGAACAATGTTGAAACACTATACAACATTGCTCTCGCTGATGAGGAAATCCCCGTTACAAAAAAATTTATTTGTGTTGCTGGGGCAGTAAAGAGGCCAGCTTCATTTTTTGTTCCAGTTGGCACCAGCCTTAAAGATGTGATCGATTTTGTTGGCGGATCAAGATTAAGCGAGTTCGGAATTTTTGTAGGCGGCGTGATGATGGGTCATCTTACCTTTGATTTAAATGAAGTTATTACAAAGACAACAGCTGGATTAATTATTGTTCCCAAAGATCATTATTTAATTAAAAGAAAAAATCAACCTGAAGAAAACTGGCACCGCATCGGGAAGTCTGCTTGTGACCAATGCAGTTACTGCACAGAATTCTGTCCTCGATATTTACTCGGCTACCAGGTTGAACCGCACAAAGTTATGCGCTCTCTTGGGTTTACAAAGACGGGCTCGGCTGTCTGGAACCAAATGGCAGAACTTTGCTGCTCCTGTGGACTATGCACTCTTTATGCCTGTCCGGAAGATCTTTATCCCAAGGAAGCCTGCGATAAAGCAAAAGTTGAAATGCATGAAGCGGGAATTAAGTTCGTTCAGCAGAAAGAAGTAAAGGTCCATCCGATTAAAGAAGGAAGAAGAGTTCCACTATCTCAATTGATTATGAAACTAAAATTGCAGGACTATGATGTTGAAGCACCATTCAATTCAGAAAAATTTTCTGTCAAAAAAGTAAGAATACCTCTTCAACAACACATTGGAAAACCAGTAAAGCCAATTGTTAAAAAAGGCGAAATGGTTGAAGAAGGACAAATAATAGGAAAAATCCCTGATGGTGAGTTGGGCGCAAACATTCACGCACCTATAAATGGTAAGGTTAGCGAAGTAACTTCCGAAAGTATTTCTATAGAATCATAAAGGAAATAAGATGATTACTAAAAACTCAATCGGGCTAATTGAACTAGGAAGCATTGCCTCCGGAATTCAGGCCGCAGACATTATGCTGAAAACTTCAGAAGTTGAATTGATGATTTCAAGAACGATATGTTCGGGTAAGTATATGACCTTGATTTCAGGAGACGTTGCCGCAGTTACTTCTGCAGTTGAAAATGCTGTCAACACTATTGGTTTTGGAGTGATAGATCAATTTGTCATTCCAAATGTTCATCCAACAATTTTCCCGGCAATAGCGGGACATAATAATATTCAAATGCTCGAATCGCTGGGAATTGTGGAATCGTATTCTGTTGCCTCATTAATTGAAGCTGCTGATGCTGCAGTAAAAGCAGCAAAAGTTCAACTTGTAGAACTTCGTCTTGCAATGGCTCTGGGCGGGAAAGCATTTTTCAGTGTTACCGGCGATGTTGCTGCAGTTACAAGTGCTGTTGACGCCGCGGCAAGAATTGTTTCCGAAAAAGGATTGCTTGTTAATAAAGTAATCATTGCAAACCCGCGCCAGGAACTACTTTCCGAAATGATTTAAAATGTTTTCCGTTTACCAACAATTTTTGTTTGTCCATCCTTTTTGACCGTCTCGCTCTCCCCGATTGCTCTTGACTATTAATTTTAAAAGGTTATTTTAGGATTAGAATATATTCAAATCTCTAACTCTTCAGTGCGACTATTCTATTACACAATCTGTTCTTTTAAATAACAACGTTACTAATCAGACACAGGAGGTTTTATTCAATGACAAAGAAAAAATTTCAATGCGATGAATGCGGTTATTATTGGGAAAATAATCCTGTTGAACAGTTTCCTCAAAACTGTCCTGTTTGTTTTAGCAGCAGGATTCATAGGTCAGCTCGACATAAGCGGTTTGCAAAAAAAGCACGCGTAAATGTTAGGAGAGCTTACTCGGCACGAGTGGGCTAATAGGAATTTATAGTAACAAATTAAGGAGGGAATGCAAAATGAAGATAGCAATAGAATCAAACGATGGAGTAACAATCAAATCACCGTTCATTCCAATAAAGGGATATGTTGTTTATGATGTTAAAGAATCCGACATTGTTGCTTCTGAGTACAGAGAAAGCAATCTGAGAGATAAAAAACCAAGCGGTGAAAAAGTGATTATGCCAGCAAAAGTTCGTTCTTTGCTGAGTGATTGCTCAACGATAATATCAAGAGGAATGGACCGAAGCAATCTGGATGTCCTCAAACAGGAAGGAATGGAGGTGTTTATTACATTTAAAACCTCGACTAAAGATGCTGTAAAATTATACATGAGAGAACAGCTAATTACCAACAGGCTTGCGCATTGAGAAGAGAAATAAATTAAAACGCCAAGAGTTGTTGATATTTCGTTTATATTCTTTAATTCACGGGTAAACATTTATCAAATCGTGTCCCCCGCACGCTTGTAAAGCGATTAAAATCCTTTAACTTTCGGCTCATTAAACCCAAAATTTTCATTCGAGAAATCAAACGAGAGTGTACTGGCTGTAATTCTGTTAGTGATCTTTAATTACAGTGAATTAATTTTATGTTGAAAATTCAGGGTTATATTACTTATCTAAAAACTTCAATTGAGATTTTGAATGAGTTCTAATGGAAGACCAACGTGGGATGAATATTTTTTAAAACTGGCAATGCTGGCATCTGAAAGAGCAACTTGCCCGAGAATGCATTGCGGCTGTGTTCTGGTTAAGGACAGATTTGTTCTTGCTACCGGCTACAACGGATCTCTGCCGGGTCAGCCTCATTGCGAGGATGTCGGCTGTCTGATTGTTGACAATCATTGTGTGAGGACAAATCATGCAGAAATAAATGCGCTTGTTCAGGCAACTACGCACAGAGTAAATATTAAAGGTGCAACCGCTTATATTACAAATATGTCCTGCACAACCTGTTCAAAGGCACTAATTGCAGCCGGGATAAAGAGAGTTGTGGTTTTTTCTGATTTCCACGACACACTTGCCGTTAAATTCTTTAATGATGCAAATGTCGAAATAGTGAAAGTTGATATGCCGAACAAAATGATCAACTATGATTTGGAGAGTTACTCTTCTGCAAAGAAAACAGAAAAGTCCAAGTAGAAAAACTTGACCAGCTCAAAAGCTTTTCGTTATCTGCTCATTCTTATAGCAATAATTTTTTGGGGAACATCGTTTGTTGCTACAAAAACCGTATTGGGCGAAATCAAACCCGTTACAATTATAATCCTTCGGTTAATACTGGCCTCAATTCTTCTAACTATTATTGCCCTCTATACAAAAAGAAAATTTTCAATAAACTTTAAAAGTCATAGCTGGATTTTTGTTCTTGCGCTTGTGGCCGTCTTCCATCTTTGGATTCAGGTGACCGGCTTGCAGTATACAACAGCATCAAACACCGGATGGATAATAGGAACCGCACCAGTTTTTATGGCAATCTTAGGATTCATATTTTATAAAGAAAAAATTACACTTCTTCAGTTTTTGGGAATATTGGTTGCGCTAGCCGGATTACTGTTGCTGATTGGTAAAGGAGATATAACAAACATTGATTTGATTGAAAACCAGGGAGATTTGCTTGTACTTGGAAGCGCATTTACCTGGGGAGTCTATTCAATGGTTAATAAAAAGATATCGCTTTCTTATTCTCCGTTGATGACAATCCTTTATCTTTTTTTAATGATGGCGGTGATAATTATTCCGTTCAACTTAAACACAGAGACAATAAGCTCAGTAATTAATCTTTCATTCATTAGCTGGATGTGGATTCTTTTTCTTGGCATTTTTTGTTCGGGTATTGCGTACGTTATCTGGGCGCAAGCTTTGCGTGATATGGAATCAGCCAAGGTTGGTGCGTTCCTTTATTTTGAGCCGCTTGTTACGGTCATTGCCGCATGGTTTTTTCTGCAAGAAGAAATTACTTTATTAATGATTTTCAGCGGATTGCTCATAACTGCCGGGGTGTTTATTGTTAATAAAGATTAACACAATTTTTTGTTAAAACCTTTTAATTGGAACAAGATTTCTTTTGAAAAGAAAGTGTTTTAAATTCGTCACGTAAAAATTGATTAACTAATGGTCTTAAATCCGGAAAACAAAAAACCACAAATCGACTATCCCTGCAAATGGCCATATAAAATTATTGGCGATAGCGTTGAGGAAATGATCAATGCTGTTGAAAATGTTGTGGCTGATTTAGAATACGATGTTACGCCCTCAAACATCAGCCGCAAGGGGAAGTATTTTAGTCTAAACATTATTGTGGTCGTCCCCTCTGAAATGGTGAGAGATTTGATCTTCCAGAATTTAAACAAGCACCCCGCAATAAAATATGTGATGTGATTTTGTTATGGACGACAACAGTCTGATTCCCCCGCCAATAAACCTTAATTGCTGGAAACATCACGCTGTTTTTATTAGGGAACAAATAGAATCTGTTAGAGAAAACAAGGATCTTGACCAACTAAAAGTCTATCTGTTGAAAATCGGCGAGTCTCAGATGGATTTGTACTTTGGCAGTCACTCTCCGGTAAATATCTCAGAGCAGACACTCGACTATCTTCATCAAAAAGAAATACTTTCCTTTAGTCGATATCAAGTCTGGCTTTCGAAAGACGGAAAAGACTATCAGCTTGTTGAATTGAAAGACAAATCTGTTTGGACACTTAGGCTTGGTGATGATGTCGAAAGATATGTTCACATTCATCCCGGGAGGTATTCACCGAATACCGTAAGGGTAAAAGCGACAACCCTGAAGACAGCAGTATTTCTTCTTTGCCTTGAACGGTTTGGTGAAATTAAATCTTTCGAGACGGAAACTGTAAATCAAATCAGAATTAAGTTTTTAAATGAGCCACCACTGAAATCATTATCCAGTGCATCCGGACTTAGAAGGCTACTTGATTTATTAATTAATGAAGTGTGATGAAAAGGTTTAGGCTGCCACTGTAAAATAGCAGCAGCCGTTGAATTAATTTTGACTCGGTTCGTTAACCAGCAGTTCTTTTTCGATTGCAGATTTAAATGACTCTTTCGGTAGAGCGCCAACAGCTAATTTTGGTTGCCCTTCTTTCGGAATGAATAACAATGAAGGGATGCTTCTTATTCCGAAAACTGCACCGAGCTCTTGCTCTTCATCAGTATTCACTTTATAAAAATTTACTTTTCCTTTATACTCTGTGGAAAGCTCATCAATTATAGGTCCAACTGTTCTGCAGGGACCGCACCACGGTGCCCAGAAGTCAACTACCGCAGGTAATTCTCCCTCGAATTTCCAATCCTGGTTTTTCTCGTAATCAAATACTTTTTCTAAAAATGTTTCTTTTGTTAAATGCTCAGCCATTGTTTTTCCCTTATTTGAATTATTTAAATTGCTTTTAAAACTCTTTGCAGCTTTTCCTGCACTTCGGTTGCTATCGGTTTCATCTGATCATTTTCCATTATCCATGTCATCACCATCGGATCAAAAATTGAAACACGTGTCTT
>JACZKK010000003.1 GCA_014860115.1 Ignavibacteriaceae bacterium | reverse complement strand
GAAGAATCTCCCTTCATCATTCAGCTTCATAATAAATATATTCTTTCACAGATTAAATCAGGATTGATGATTATCGATCAGCATGTTGCACATGAAAGAATTCTGTACGAAAAAGCGTTGAACAGATTAGAGACGGATATTCCATTTTCTCAGCAGCTTCTGTTCCCCAAAAAAGTTAAAACTGATCCGGCAAGAACCCAATTGTTAAAAGAACTGGAACCCGATCTCAGCCGACTAGGTTTTCAATTAAAATTTTTGGCTAAAGAAACAATTAGGATTGAAGGTGTCCCTGACGATGTGAGGAAAGGAACTGAAGAGCAAGTACTTTTTGATCTGCTGGAAGAATATTCAGCTAACGAAAGAGAAAAGCATCTTGAGCAAAAGGATAATCTGGCAAAATCCTATTCATGCAAAACAGCAATTAAAGCTGGTGACAGGCTGGATGAAAGAGCGATGCGATTATTAATTGATCAGTTGTTCGCTACATCAATGCCATATGTTTGTCCGCACGGACGACCAATTGTCATCAAAATTTCACTAAATGAGTTTGACAGAAGATTCGGCAGGACTTAAATTTAAATTATGATATAATTTCCATATCAAACAAAAGAAAGAAAATTTATGCTTGATAAAAAATATCTTGAAAAGAGAGCAGAGTTTGACGAAAAAGTAAAAAGTATGAAAACAACCGGGATGAAATTCACCACGGTCAGCGGTGAAAAAATTGATCCGCTGTATGCTCCCGATGATATTGAGAATATTAATTTTCTGAATGATATTGGCTTCCCCGGTGAGTATCCCTACACCAGAGGAATTCATCCAAATGGTTATCGAGGAAAAATCTGGACAATGAGACAGTTCGCTGGTTTCGGAACTCCGGAAGACACAAATGAAAGATATCATTATTTACTAAAGCGAGGTCAGACAGGTCTCTCTGTTGCTTATGATCTTCCGACACTTATGGGTTGGGATGCCGACTCGGTGATGAGTGAAGGTGAGGTCGGTATGTGTGGTGTTGCGGTTTCATCGATAGAAGATATGGGAATACTGTTTGATAAAATTCCTCTTGATAAAGTTTCTACTTCAATGACAATTAATTCTCCCGCAGCTATGATCTTCGCGATGTATCTTGCTGTTGCTCGTGATCGCAATATTGACTTTAAAGAATTACGAGGTACACTTCAAAATGATATTTTGAAAGAGTACATAGCACAAAAAGAATATATCTACCCTCCGAGACCATCGATGCGAATTATTACAGATATGATTGAATACTGTACAGATGAAGTGCCTCAGTGGAACCCTGTTTCAGTCAGCGGATATCATATTCGTGAAGCTGGTTCAACTGCAGTTCAGGAACTTGCTTATACTTTAGCAGATGGTTTTGCATACATTGAAGCCTGCATCGAAAGAGGTTTGGATGTTGATGCTTTCGCTCCGAGAATATCTTACTTCTTTAATTCACATCTTGATTTCTTTGAAGAGATTGCCAAGTACCGTGCTGCCCGCAGAATTTTTGCCCGAAGGATGAAAGAAAAATACGGTGCAAAAAATTCACGGTCTTGGTGGATGAGATTTCATACGCAGACAGCAGGTTGCACATTAACAGCACAGCAACCTGAAAACAATATTGTAAGAACTGCATTTCAAGCTCTGGCTGGTGTACTGGGTGGAACTCAATCGCTTCATACAAATTCTATGGATGAAACTCTTGCGCTTCCAAGTGAAAAAGCAGTTAAGATTGCATTACGAACACAGCAGATAATTGCTTATGAAACAGGTGTGATAAACACAGTTGATCCTCTTGGCGGAAGCTATTACGTAGAAGCTTTGACCGATAAGATGGAACTAGAAGCAAACAAAATATTTGAGCAGATTGATGCGATTGGCGGTGTCATTCCTGCAATTGAATCTGGTTATTTTCAGAAAGAAATTGCAGATGCAGCTTATCGATATCAGAGGGAGGTTGAGAGTAAAGAAAAATATATTGTTGGTGTAAATGAGTTCATCGAAGAGAATGAGAAGATAGAAATTCCAATACTTACAATTTCACCCGATGTTGAAATAGCACAAAGAAAAAGACTTGCTGCTCTGAAGCAAAGCCGCAGTCAGCAGGATGTGGATGATAGTCTTGCCGAAATTCTGGCTGCGAGTGAAAATGGAAATAACTTAATGCCAATATTTGTCAAAGCCGCACATAACAAAGTCACACTTGGTGAAATGGTAGGTGAACTTAAAAAAGTTTTCGGCACTTATGAGGAAGTAGTTGTGTTCTGATGAAACTATTTAAGTTTCTCCGACTAATACGTGTTCATCAATGGATAAAAAATGTTTTTGTTTTTATTCCTTTATTGTTCTCCCTTCATTTATTCGATAAAGATTATTTCATTACCACTCTTCTTGCATTCCTGGTTTTTTGCCTTGCATCAAGTACAATTTATGTCATTAATGATTTAGTTGATATTGAATCTGACAGGGCACATCCGGTAAAGAAGGATAGGCCATTACCCTCAGGAGCTATTTCTCAAAATGCAGCTATCATAACAGCATCATTGCTGCTGGTTCTTGTTTTCTGGCTGATGATGTATTTCAATTGGGAATTTATTCTGCTAGTTATGGCATTTGTTGTGCTTAATGTTCTTTATTCGTTCTGGCTGAAGAATGTTGTGTTACTTGATGTCTTTTCAATTGCGGCAGGTTTTTCAATCAGAGTACTTGCTGGGGCATTTGTTATTCAGGTACCGATTTCCAGCTGGCTGCTCCTAACGACAATGTTTATCTCTTTATTCCTGGGTGTAATGAAGCGAAGATCCGAGCTTGTTCTTTTTACCGAGAAGCAAAGACTAAATTTGGAGTCAACTGAGCAAACAGGTACTAACAGTAGAAAAGTTTTAGCTCAGTATTCTTTAAACTTTGCAGATCAAATGGCAACTATCGCGGCCACAGGAGTTATAGTCTGTTATGCACTATATACTGTTGCTCCAAGGACAGTCTCTATTTTCAATACTGAAAGACTTATATATACCACTCCGTTTGTTGTCTTTGGAATTTTCAGATTTATGTACCTTGAGTATATAAGCGGTAAAGGTGAAAATACAACCCACACACTCGCAACTGATATTCCTATGATTGTAAACGTGTTATTATATGCCGGTGCTACAATCATGATTATCTATAAATTATTTTAAGCGTTAATTAGAAACATTCAGATATATTTTTCTTATTGGTCGATTTTATGAACGAACAAATTTTATATCTTGTAATTTTAGTCATCTTGAGTGCTTTTTTTTCGGGGACTGAGCTTGCCTTCGTTGTTGCTAATAAACTAAAAATAGAAGTAAGAGCAAGAAAGAAAAATCTTGCCGCACTAAGCGCGAAATATTTTATCAATCATCCGCAGAACTTCTTTTCTACTATCCTGATTGGGAATAATGTTGTTAATATTGCCTATGCCTCGCTCGGCGCAGTATTTCTTAATTTACTTTTTGGCTGGAGTGAAATTAAAATTCTTATTGTTCTATCAGCTATAATTCTTTTCTTTGGAGAAATTATCCCAAAATATTTAGCGAGAGAACTTGCTGATCGTTTTGTGTTGTTAACATCACTTCCTCTTAGGGCTGTATCTTATCTGCTTTATCCTTTTGTCAAAATAACTTCTGCTATATCCAATAAAGTTGTTCAAACCTCAAGCCTGAAAACTGATAATATCTATCATCTTTTTGATAAAGAAGATATTAAAGGACTTGTTAAAGAAAGTGAAATTGCTGGTATCGTTGACAAAAAAGATAGCGAGCTAATAAATAAAGTTATCGAACTCGGTGACCAGAGAGTCTATGAGGCAATGACTCCGCGAACAGATATAGTTGGGGTAGAAATAACAAAAGAAATTAGCGAAGTCCTGTCAGTATTTATTGATTCAGAATTTTCAAAGATGCCTGTTTATGAAGATAATCTGGATAACATCAAAGGTGTGATTTTAGCAAAGGATCTATTTAAATCCCCTGTTAGCATCAAAGATATTTTACGTGAAGTTAGCTTCATTCCGGAAACTAAAAAAAGTTTTGAAGTATTGAATGATTTCCTTGAGAAAAGAAATTCTATCGCTATTGTGGTTGATGAGCATGGTGGAACCGCAGGTATCGTGACGATTGAAGATATTCTTGAAGAACTATTTGGTGAGATAGAGGACGAATTTGATAAGCAAGAAGATATTTGCCGAAGAATCGCGGAAGATACATACATTATCAGCGGCAAAGTTGAAGTTGATCATATCAATGAAAAATATAATTTGAATCTTGACGAGGGCGACTATGAAACTCTTTCGGGATTTGTAACAACACGTCTTGGCAGAATTCCGAACCAGGGAGAAACTGTGACAATCGGAAATTTCAAAATTCATATTATTCGAGCAACCGCTCAGAAGATAGAACTTACGAAACTATCTCTTCTCATTCCATCAAATTGAACGATGAAAAACAGATAATCCTGTTCGATGGAGTCTGCAACTTCTGCAACTTCTGGGTGAATTTTGTTATCAAGAGAGATAAGAAAAACTTATTCAGGTTTGCTGCACTCCAATCTGAGAAAGCAAAAGAGCTGACAAGCAGAATTAGTTTTGATACCTCAAATCTCGATACATTTGTTCTTATAGAAGGAGAGAAGTTCTTCACAAAATCAACTGCTGCATTAATGATTAGTAAAAAATTAAATGGGCCGATAAAAATCCTGTCACTATTTTTTATTCTTCCGAAATTTTTCAGAGATTTTATTTATGATATGGTAGCTAAAAACCGTTATAAGATATTCGGAAAAAGAGAAAGCTGCAGAGTTCCGACAAAAGAAGATAAACTGAAATTTTTAGAATGAAGATTTCAATCCCAAATCAGAAATCCGAATTCAACAATTTCAAGATTTCTTTTGCCTCTTCAACCAATTCCCTTAAATTTGTGCGCTTAAATTTTATAAAATACCAACCAGGTCAGTTTGCTTAATTTTTCAGTTATTCATAAAGAT
>JACZKK010000028.1 GCA_014860115.1 Ignavibacteriaceae bacterium | reverse complement strand
ATATATAAACGAATCATCTGTTGTTAAAAAAGAAAACTATTTTGAAGGTATCTGGGATACAAATGTTCTGGATTCTTTGGTTTATGGAGTTCCCTGGTATGTTGATACACGACTAATTTTTTATAGAACAGATATATTTGAAAGAGCAGGATATAATCATCCACCAAAAAGCTGGGATGAGTTATATGATTTGTGTAAAAAAATTAAAGCGTTATATAAAGGCGAAGAAAAATATGCAATCTATCTTCCCACAAATGAATGGCCCCCATTTATAATTTTCGCATTGCAGAATAATGCCTCTCTTCTTAAAGATAATAATACAAGAGCCTACTTCAACTCCGGGGAATTTAAAGAATCATTTGAATTCCTGATTAAGTTTCACAAAGAAAAATTAGCGCCGATAGGAATTTCCCAGGTGACGAATGTTTATCAGGCACTTAAAGATGAATACTTTTCTATATACATTTCTGGCCCATGGAATATAAATGAATTTAAAAAGTGGATGACAGGTAATCTCACAGATAAATGGTCGACTGCGCCAATGCCGTCCAAAAGTGGGGACAACTATCCTGGTGTTTCGCTTGCTGGTGGTTCGAGTCTTGTTATCTTTAAAAATTCAGAGCACAAAAAAGAAGTCTGGAAATTCATAGAATATCTATCTGAGAAAGAAACACAAATTGAGTTTTATAAATTGTTGTACAATCTGCCGGCAGTCAAAGAAGCCTGGGAAGATTCTTCAATAGCAAATAATATTTATATGAAAGCGTTTTATGAGCAATTCCATCATGTAGTTGCTACTCCAAAAATTCCGGAGTGGGAGCAAATTGCTTTCTCTAAAGTTCAGCAATACGCAGAGCTCGCTGCTCGTAATGCAATTAGTATTAATGACGCTTTACAAAAGCTGGACAAAGATGTGAACCAAATCCTTGAAAAAAGACGATGGCTTATTAGCGTTGAAGATGAATAGTAAAGAGAAGAAAAATATAAAGAACTCTTATTCATTCGCATCAACAGCTGCTTACTTTTTTATTGCGCCTGCTTTGCTGGCAATTCTCATTTTCTTTTTCATCCCGGTTATAGCAGCGTTTGTTATCAGCTTCACTGATTTTGATATTTATGCTTTAGGAAACTTCAATACACTAAGGTTCGTAGGAATAAATAACTATATAAGACTTTTTGAAGATCCGTTATTCTGGCTGTCGTTAAAGAATACATCGTATTATGTGATACTTGCAACACCTTTATCTATAGCAGTATCTCTAAGCGCTGCTCTGTTATTAAATTCTAAATTACTCAAGTACAAATCAATCTTCAGACTAAGCTATTTTATGCCTTACGTAACAACCCTGGTTGCCGTAGCAATTGTTTGGAGATTCATTTATCATCCGAAGTTTGGGATCTTAAATTATTTTCTCGGTTTGATTGGCGTCAATCCAATTGACTGGCTTGGTGATCCAAACTGGGCGATGCCTGCAATTGTGATTATGTCTGTATGGAAAAGTTTTGGTTACAGCATGATAATCTTCATAGCTGGTTTGCAAAATATTCCTGACGATCTTTATGAAGCTGCTTCTCTTGAAGGTGCAAATGAATGGCAGAAATTTAAATCAATCACACTTCCGTTGCTTGCCCCGACAACTTTATTCATTAGCATCATTACAATTGTCGGATATTTCCAGCTTTTTGCCGAACCATATATTATGACACAGGGCGGACCATTGAATTCAACTTTAAGTATTGTGCAGTATATGTACCAGGAAGGTTTCAGATGGTGGAATATGGGTTATTCAGCTTCGATAGCATTTGTTCTCTTCTTTATCATTTTAATTATCACGGTGATTCAATTTAAAGTTCAAAAGATCACTTCAAAATGAAAAAAATACTTTTATATAGCTTTCTGATTGTTACCTCAGTTGTAACATTAATTCCGTTCATCTGGATGCTTTCAACTTCGCTTATGACGGATGGTGCAGCAAGCGTATTCCCACCAAAATTTTTTCCTGAGGAAGTTGTTCTTCAGCAGTATCAAACACTTTTTACAAGATTGAACATAGCGAGGAATTTCTTTAACAGCATTTTTCTTTCTGTTGTAGTTACAACAATATCGCTATTTTTTAATTCGATGGCTGGCTATGCATTTGCAAAGTACAGATTCAAAGGAAAAGATAAATTATTTAATCTTTTATTAGTCAATATGATTGTGCCAAGCCAGATTACGATGCTGCCATTGTTTCTTATGCTGAAATCAGTTGGATTGATCAATACATATATGGCCATTATCATAACCGGAATGGCAAACATCTTCGGAATATTTTTAATCAGACAGCATTGTTTGTCAATTCCAGATAGTCTTATTGAAGCAGCAAGAATGGATGGTGCAACTGACTTTCAGATTTACCGAAAAATAATTCTCCCACTTGCAGTCCCAATTTTAGTTACACTTGGAATATTCACATTTCTTGGAACCTGGAATGATTTCCTTTGGCCGCTGATTGCGTTAACTGATGAATCGATGTACACTCTGCCAGTAGCTCTTTCTAATTTAATGCTTGAGCATACACGCGATCCTGAACTGATGATGGCTGGTTCTGTGCTAACGATAATCCCTGTAATAATAGTCTTTCTTGCCCTACAAAGATATTACATCAAAGGAATTATGATGGGAAGTGTAAAAGAATAATTAAAAATGAAAAATTATAAATTAAAAATTTATGCGGGTGTATGGATTGTGTTTGGCATGGCATTTTTTGCTTTAATGAATGTTAGCTATTCCCAAGAGGAAAATGCTGTTTTAGCAAAAGTTGGCACATCAGAAATTACTGTTGAGGAATTCAGAGATCGATATGAGTTTATGCCTCATTTAAATTATTCAAATGACGATTTAAATACTGTTAAAAAAGAATTTCTCTATTCATTGATAGCAGAAAAACTGTGGGCACTTGAAGGGGCGCAAAGAAGGTTCGATACTCTTGAATCAGTTAAATATTCTTTCGAATCACTTCGAAGATTATTAATCAAAGATGAATTGTATAAAACCGAAGTTGAGCCAAAGATCAAAATATCGAATGATGAGATAAATACTGGATTGCAGCGGGTTACACTTGAACTATTTGTTAAAATAATATCAACGGAAGATTCATCAGAGATTTTCAGAATTTCAGATCAGCTTCTTAAAGGTGCTGATTTTGATTCAGTCCTTTCAACAAGAAAAGAAAATAACCTGCAGCAAACTCCGGTAAGAATTGTTTATGGATCGATTGAGGATGAAAATGTTGAAGATCTACTATTTGGAATGAACCCAGGAAGCATTTCTCTGCCAATAAAATCAGGGGAGGGGTGGTTTATTTTCAAACTTGTAAGTGAGAATCAGAACCCGGGAATTAATCTATCAAGCGAACATGCAAAGAATTTGGTTAAAAAAACTTTACAGGATAGAAAGGTTCAGCAAGTTGGTAGTGCCTATCTTGATAGTTTGATTGGAGGAAGAAGAATTGAGGCTGATAAAAAAATCTTCTTCAAGATATTTGATTCCATGTATGATGTTTTATCAACGGAATATACATCAAAACTAAATGATTCTTTATTCAATCTAATTCTTTCTGAAAAACAAATATTAAAAACAATTAACAAAGTGAACTTATCGGAGCTAAACAGTCCTTTCATAAAATTTGAAGATGGTAGTGCATCTGCGAGGGATTTCCTTTATTATTTATATTATCAAAAATTTGAGCTTAATAACCTCTCTGAAGAACATATCAAAAAAACTCTGAGTGCTGCAGTGAGAAATTATATTGAAGACGAAATGTTAGTTCGGGAAGGAATTAAAAGAGGGCTTACGAATAATCGTGAAGTGATGAATGGAGTTTCAATGTGGAGAGATCATTATATGTCAAAATTAATGATGGAATCGTTTTACGATTCTGCAAAGATAAGTGAGGATGAATCAAGTGATTATTTGGATTTGAAGAATAACGATACAACCTCAGTAGAACAAAAAAGTGTTTTCAAAACTCAACTTGAATTAAACAAACTCCAGAATATTTTAACTGAAAAGACGATTGAGTATGCTAAAAAATATTCCTTGCAGATTTACGATCAGGTAATTGATAATCTTGAATTATCTGAATTAAACACATTTACTTATAAGTTAATTGGTTTTGGCGGAAGGATAGCTGCATTCCCAATTACTATTCCAATGTATGAATGGTATTACTTAATGCAGAATGAAAAAACTTCTTTACCTTAAAAGGACATTCAATTATGGCAACGGTACTACTTAAAAATGTAACAAAAATTTATGAGGGCGGCAGCGTTGCAGTAAAAAACGTTAGCCTGGAAATAAATGACAAAGAATTTGTTGTTCTGGTTGGTCCGTCCGGCTGCGGGAAATCAACTGTACTAAGGATGATTGCAGGGTTGGAAGAGATTACATCAGGTGAAATTTTTATTGATGGGAAAATCGTGAACAACATTCCGCCAAAGGATCGTGATATTGCGATGGTATTTCAGAATTATGCATTATATCCTCATATGTCGGTGTTTGAAAATATTGCTTTTGGTTTGAAGTTAAGGAAGTATGATAAAAATGAAATCAAGCAAAGAGTTGAAGAAGCTGCCATGATTCTAAATTTGCAGGACTATCTAAATCGTAAACCCAGACAACTTTCTGGTGGGCAAAGACAAAGAGTAGCAGTCGGCAGAGCAATTGTTAGAAAACCAAAAGTATTTTTATTTGATGAGCCACTCAGTAATCTCGATGCAAAACTTCGAGTGCAGATGCGTACAGAGATTTCTAAGCTGCATAAAAATCTCGGTGCGACCATGATCTACGTAACTCATGACCAGACAGAAGCAATGACGATGGGGGACAAAATAGTAATACTTAAAGATGGAGAGGTTCAACAGATTGGTGCACCTATGGAATTGTACAGCAATCCACTGAATAAATTTGTCGCAGGATTTATTGGCAGCCCGGCGATGAATTTTATAAATGGGAGGATTGTTCAATCAGATAAATTGTACTTTGTGATTGATAATTTAAATATTAGGATAGCGCTCGGTGAGATGAACAACAGGAAGTTACAGCAATATCGCGATAAAGAAATAACAATCGGTATCAGACCCGAAGATGTTTTACTCAGCAGTGAAAAATCCATAGCTGGAGATATTTCTGTACTAGTGGAAGTTGTGGAGCCTATGGGTAACGAGACTTTATTATACTTTACTTTACAAGAAACTCAAATGATTGCAAGGGGTAATCCGAATCAGCAGTATAAATCGGGAAACAATTACTCAATGCAGATCAACAAGGACAAAATTTATTTTTTTGATAAAGTAAACGGAAATACGCTTTAGTTAAAGTTTTTATTTTTTGACAAATCCATTAATTTCGTTTCGAGTTTAATATGAAAATTTTCGTCAAGAACATTTTATTTTTATCTATATTTATAACCTTACTTGATCATGCCTTTGCACAGCACCAGAATGTAACCGGTAAAAATATTCCTCAAAAATTCCATCGTGTAGTTTCTCAAACTTATAAAACTGACTACCTTATTTATTTACCGGAAGGTTATGAGACTACTTCACAAGAGTGGCCGTTAGTACTGTTTCTGCATGGTGCTGGTGAAAGAGGCTCAGATATTGAATTTGTAAAAAGAAACGGTCCGCCCAGGCTTATTGAAGAGGGACAAAAATTTCCATTCATTATAGTCTCACCTCAATGTCCAGAGAGAACAACATGGGATAATAAGTTGCTTATTACTCTTTTAAATGAAATAGTATCAAAATACAATGTCGATAAAAGCAGGGTTTATTTAACAGGTTTAAGTATGGGTGGTCATGCGACCTGGTCATTGGCAATTCAGAATCCAGAAAGATTTGCTGCGATTATTCCGGTCTGTGCGCGTGGTTATTCACAGGATGTCTATGTTTTAAAAGATGTTCCCGTTTGGGCTTTTCACGGAGCTAAAGATGATATCGTCGCAATTGAAGATGGTAAAAAAATGGTGGATGCTCTGGAACAAGCTGGTGGTTCAGTGAAGTTCACAATTTATCCTGAAGCAAATCATGATTCATGGACAGAGACTTATAATAATCCTGATATATATAAGTGGCTATTAAGCCATTCACTTGAGGATAGGAAATAGTACCGGTATAACTTGAAATTTACTTGCTTAGAATCTCGTAATACACGTCACCATTTTAAATGTTATCATTTCCACATTACTACTAAAATTATTCTATGTCAGTGTGGAGTGGGGAGGGGTGGCGGAGAGTCAGGGATTCGAACCCCGGAAGGACTTGCATCCTTAACGGTTTTCAAGACCGCCGCATTCAACCACTCTGCCAACTCTCCGAATTCGTCTATTTTGGGCTGTAAATATAGTAATAGCCTCTGCTTCTCACAAAAGATTTTTAGTTAATTTTCTTATCATCTTTCATAAAAATCTATCATAGAATGAGTGAATTAACTGAGTACAAGAATTTTTGCAAGGTGCTGTCGCAAGCTAGTGCTGATGTCATAAAAAAGTATTTCAGAACAGATGTTTCTGTTGAATCCAAAAAGGACGATTCTCCCGTAACAATTGCAGACAGAAAAGCTGAGGAAGTTATGCGAGAACTAATAATGAAACATTTCCCTGATCACGGAATAGTTGGAGAAGAATTTGGTGAAACAAATAAAGATGCCGAAAACAAATGGATTTTAGATCCGATTGATGGAACGAAAAGTTTCATTTGCGGAGCTTATAGTTTTGGAACTTTAATCGGGCTACTTAAAAATGATAAGCCAATTCTTGGTGTTTACAATCATCCTATACTAAATGATTTTTTAATTGGGGACAATGTCGAAACACTGATTAATGGAAAAAAATCTTTGGTAAGGAATTGTAATGAACTAAGTCAGGCAGTTCTTCTTACAACAGATCATTTGAATATCGAAAAATATCAAAACATTGAAAAGTTCAATATGTTAATTAAGAAAGTAAAGCTTTACCGGAATTGGGGAGATTGTTATGGCTATTACTTACTAGCAACAGGTTACGCAGATATAATGATTGACCCCATAATGTCCCCGTGGGATTTACTACCTTTAATTCCAATTATTAAAGGTGCAGGAGGTATTATTTCTGATTATCAAGGTAATGATGCAGTAAAAGGGAAGAGTACTGTTGCTTCAGCTTCTGGAATTCACTCTGAAATTATAACACTGTTAAATAATTAGACTACTCTTTTGCTATAATAAAAAGTATAGCAGAATTGTAGTAGATGAAATAAATATTGTAACTATACTAACGTACTTTTTGTTAAATATAATTACGGCGCCGATAACCCAGAGAAGCATAATTACTAAATAAAATGGTTCAAGAAGTTCTAAAATGTTTGGAATTTTTTTGTTGATTGCACCAAATTTATAGCTATTGTATAACGGATGAATAAGTATAGTTAATGTGATAAAGAAAATGCAAACGATTACTATGTATTTTTTCAAGTTTTTATTGTTGTTGAACAGTTCAAGCCCACACCTGACCGACATTAGCAATCCACCATATAATAAAATAAAATTAATAATATTAACGGGGGAGGGGATATAACCCCAGAAAGTTAAAGTCACATAATCTTTCTCGGGAATTTCAAATATCTTATCAAGGTACGTTAAGATAATTTTATATTTGATTTGTTGACCAGGCTCAAGTTCGGGAATTTCACCAGATAGTCCTCTTTCAATTTTTTGGAATTCAGTTTCATATTGTATTTGATTCTTTATCCAGACTAATTTTCCCTCTACTCCTTCACTGTCACTTATAATAATATTTTTGTATGATGTCTTATCAAAAGATAATTTATCAAGTTTGTAAGAAACTTTTTTACCTTCAATTCCAAATGTTCCGGTAATTGGATAGTCTTTGCTCGTAACATTTTTAACATAACCAATCAGAAAGACAATGATTAAACTGCTTAGCCAGAGAATGATTTGATTTTTCATATTTCTAAATTAATAAAGAAAGTATGAGAAATATTATTATGAAGTGTATAAAATAAAAAACCCCGGAAGCTGAGTCCGGGGTAAACAAAAAGGAGTGAATAGTTTTATTAAAGTGATGATCCCATTTTAAATCGCATGTTCACAAAAATTTTATAGACACCAAAACCTCCGTCCTCTAATCTTGACATAATCAGGGAAGGACCTATAGAAAAGGCACTGAATGCCCAACTTTCGGCAATTTTCTGGATAGTTAGAGTCATCACATATTGCGGATTTCTATGTTCGCTGCTCGTCATTGCATCAAATAAAAAGTCAAAAGTACTTCCCGCAAGGGACATTTCTCTAAAGTCCAATCCAAAATGCCATTCATTTAAATATCTGGCTGCGTACACTCTGCCTTTTGTAGCGCCAAGTACTTTTACAGGATATCTGAATTCCCAGTTCAAGAATGAATCATCAACAAGCCAAGCTTGATATCTAATTGTACTATCCTCATTAAACACAGTAGCCCCTCTGTCAGGATTGAGGAATGATGTTTTTTGACTTTCCGAGAAATCATCTACTGAACTGAGGAAACTGATTTCAAAGAAGTTTCCAAATGGAAAAACATAACCAATTTGATAACCGTTGGTAAAGATAAGATTATTATGATTATTATCTTTAAATGATGTTATCAGAGGATCAACATTTGTGTATGCACCACCATAAACGCCAAGAATATGAAAATTGGCTTCCAGGAAATTTGTATTTAGTGGCCCTTCATATTTTGTAAGCAATCCGAATGACAATCCGATGTCTTTTTTAATTGGTATTCCAAGTCTTTCACCGCCGAACAATTCAAAGAACGGATTGATGTAGCCCATCGTTGATGAAATTTGCTGCTTAGTGGGTGGATCAAGTACTTTATTAATTTTAATTTTTTCTATTACTCTGGAGAATACACTACCGTAGTGAATGTCTTCCTCAAGATTTATTTTAAATGGGAAAGTAATTACACGTGCTCGTAAATCAGGTGGAAGAGCAAGGAAAGGGTAGAGCGCGCCTTTGATAGATATGGTTTGATTATTTGCATCTCTGAGATCCGCAATGATTTCAGCTTTAGGATCGGGAGGCTCAATAAACAAAGCCTGCTGAATATAGATGAATAAACTATCATCAAGAGGTTCCATCTGGAAATAATTTATTGGTTCTTCATCATCCTGTGCAAACAGTGGTGTTAATGCAGACGAGGTAACAATTAATAAGAAAATAACAAGGTGAAAGAGTTTCATTTTTTATTTATCCGATATTTATTTAGCAAAATCTGTGAAGAAGAATGAGTCACCCACCTGAACTCTGTCCTTAGTTCTTTCATCAACTACAGTAAAAAAGAAGTTTGCTTTATATCTGCCATCTGACTCTCTTAGCTGCTCATTTTTATCTGTCCAATCGTCAAATTGGTTTTCGTTAGCTGCAAGTTTTAATGAAACATTATAAACCGCGTTTCCATTTGCATCTTTCTGTGGGCCGGTTACAGAGATTGGGCCGTTGTAACTTATTTTTAGCTGCTCAGGTCTGTTATCAATAACTGTAACTGTGAATGCAGTAATTCTCTGTAACTCCTGAACATAAATAGTCCGGCTGTTCATTTTGGTGGTAACTCTCTCTATTTTTATCTCCGGAGGTTTATTTGGGATAACCTTTACACGCTCTTCCTGACTTCCGAACGCTACAATAACTTCACTCTGATCAGTTAGATCGAACTTAATTTCCTGTCCTGGAGGAATAACAACTAACGATTTTCGGTCTCGTGGGTCAAGTATGGTTGTTGGCACTGTTCCGCTGTTCTTCGCGATATTCCATGTATGTTGAATAAATGTTTGTTTTAGTGAGATTGGAAGCTGCATTTTAAGCTGTTCTTCTTTTGGAAGATCTTTAGGTTTATCCTCTTCTTTTGGAGGAGGGACAAAATCCTTAACAGCTTCAAGTTTTCTGTTCATGTCAGCGAGCTGTTTTCTCATTTCTTCATTTTCAACTACAACATTTGGGTCAATTTTTATAGAAAAGTCTATCCCGAGAGAATATAATGAGTCGAGTACTGACATAAGTGAATCACGAACACTAACTTGAACTGTCTCATCCTCGAGAGCAACCCTTCGCAAATCCAGATCAGCTCCCTTAAGCGCAAGTACTGTTATAACGAAAATGTAAAGTACCTGGTAAATAACAAATTTGCTGTCACGTTCCCTTCTAATCATCTTATCACCTTTACTTTTTTACAATTGCTTCGAGGTGCTTCAAACCAACAAGTGTTCTTTCATCAGAAAGTGATGATGATGCCTGTGATATGGAATTAGCAAGTGTATTTAATTGCTGAATTTTATCAGAACTTATTTGCTGAACTGAATTAACCTTCTCCATCATTGCGCTTACAGCAGTAAAATTTTTATGAATTATTTCACTTAATCTTGCAGATTCATTGACAATAGCTTTATATTTTTCAGCATCCTGAAGCGAAACTGCACTTCCTCCGCCAAGACTTGATTGATTAAACTGCTTGATTAAACTCTTTGAACTTTCGATTTGTATCCGGGAGAAGTATTTGTCACGAATATCTTTAACGTGGTTTACTACATTTTGAAAATCAACTCCAAGTTGATCCAGAACAGGTTGAAATAACTTTCCGATAGCCAGTATAATCAAAGCCTTAATTTCGAATGGAACCGATAATCCAAGAAATACTTCCTCGCCAAGTTTAATACTAACAAGCAGAATTGCTGCACCAATAAGCGGAAGAGCAGTTGAAATAGAATCTATAACACTGGTAGAAGATTCAATTACTCTGTCAATTGTCTCGGTAGCGGGTGTTCTTATTATTTCCAGTTTTAATCTGTTGTAAGCCATAAATGAAATAAAAATAAACAATCCATATACAGCAACAGGTAACCACCAAAAGCTGTAGGGTTCAAATGTTTCAACTGGTGGCTGCCAGCCTGGGAATAATGAGCGGGCAAGGTCAAAAGTTACTTCCCCAAGTATTGGAACACTTGCAACGTCTATAAAGAATGAAATAACCAGTGCAATGAAAGATATTATGGCTGGTTTTATTATTGTGTCAAATCTAATCCTTGTTACTGCTGCCCTTGTGTAACTATCCAGCTCTTCTTCTAATCCATCATCTGCTCTTTCCGGAGAATTTACGAGAGCATTACCCGTATTATCTAGAAATTTATTTCTGTTCAGCATCTATGTCCTCTAAAGTTCGTTTTAAAAAAAATTAACAATTAAATATATGGATATTTGTAGAGGTTAATCAAACCTCTAATATTATCCTTATTATTAAAAAAATACTCGACTCAACCGCTTTGGAAAATTGTATTTAAGCAAAAACAATTATCATACCATAAGATTTCTTGTGATGCACCTAAAATTTCTGTATAGCTGACTGGCTTTCAACTTTAGTCGTTCCAGTCTATCTGAAGAATCTGAAAGTTTTACTTCTTATTCGAAATTACTTGTGTGGGAATACTGCCGATATATAGCTAAAAGAGGTGAATTCAAACCATAGTATTAATATTTAATTGAAGACAATCAATTTAGATTAACTATTTACACCAATATTAGTTTTATTAACTGCTTCAAAGGCGATTTGAATAATTGTAAAAATTACATAAATAGTTACCGAATCATAAATTTTTCATCCATCAATTTTAGGGGAATAATTTAACGAAAAGAGTGGTCAACATAAGTTGAAAATTATGTTTAATAATTCGTTGCTCTAATCATATCCAAATATTTTATGGATGGTAATAGTTTTTCTATTAACTTTAGACTTAAAATTCAAAAGATGTTATAATTATAAATTTGATTCAGTAATGGCAGTGAAAAATAAAAACCAAAAACAAAAGTCGGCTCCTCCCATCGGGAGACAATTGGGAAAGCAAGCAGAAAAAGAACCCGACTTCTATACTAAGCATAAAAGTACATTATGGACAGTAATCGTTTTGATTGTACTTACGATATTTTTTATTATAAATAACACAAGAGAAGTGCCCGATGAGGGCCCGTATCCACCAAATTATCTTAAGGGGAAAACTACTAATGATACTTCAGAATAATTTATTTTGGTCTTTGAAATAAGTACAAGGTAATTTCATTCTGGTTATTCTTTTAGTTTATATCGTACAATGAACAAAGATAAGTTAGACACAAAACCTAAAGTTCTGATTGTTGAGGACGAGCTTGAAAGTCAGAAATATTTTGAGTTGGTTCTTAAGAAAAAATTTAGAGTTGATTTTTGCGATACTAAAAGATCAATGTATGATTTGTTAAGCAAAAAAAATTATGATGCTATAGTAATGGATATCTCTTTAAAGGATGGTGTAAACGGTCTGGATTTGATCAAGGAACTTAAGAGAAGTACGTCTAACATAAATATTCCGATAATATGTCTTTCTGCTCATACTTTTAGTGAAGATAGGTTGAAGGCTGAAGAGGCTGGTGCTGATATTTATCTAACAAAACCGACTAAGCGTCAAATTCTGATTAATGCTATTGATGAATTGATAGCTATCAGTCTTGACGAAAAAAAATCAGCTTAGATTCCATCCCTCATAAATCTTGGCTCTTCAAGTGTAAGTATAAGTGATATTCGATGTGAATCCGGCAACCTGTCAAGCTCAGACTGACTAAAACGGGCAAAGGAATAATCTATATTCAGCTTTGGTAGTTTGATACCTGCACCAGCCGTAAACTGCTTAACGTCACTGTAGCCACCTCTAATGTAAACCAAATCTTTAATATTCCACTCAAGTCCGGCGTGAGCATCAAAACTAACAGGTCCTACATTAAATTGAGTTGCAAACTGTCTGTTTTCAAAACGAATATCAAAATCAACTGCAGGCATAATATAACCGCCGAGTATCTCTGTAATTCTGTATGCGCTGCCGACTTTTAGCGTTGGTGAGATCAATTCATTTGTACCGGTGCTCCATGCAACCAGTGTTGTTGTTGCATCCTGAAGGTTTCCGCCAATTGATAAATTTTCAATCGGCATCCAGAATGCACCAATGTCAAATCCAATTCCAGTAGCACCAAATTCTGCAATATCTCTTCTGATAATTTTTATATTAGCTCCCCAGTAAAAATCTTTCCATTGCCTCTTTGCAAATGTTAAATAGAACGCCCAATCCTGGTTACTAAACTCTGTAATCCTTGAGTAATCTAAACGTGCATACATATTATTAATGTCTGTGATAAGCTGACCGGTTTGACCATCGATTAGCGCATTTCTTGTATCGGGAATTCCATCTACAGCAAGCCTCATAATACTCAAGCCGAAACTCATATCTTCCTGGAATGGAATTGCTACTGCACCATAATCATAATTTACCAGGTTGCCGAATTGTTCTGAGTGCATCAGGGAAAGTTGTGGGTAGTTAATATTAGCTAACCCAGCGGGATTGTAGTAACCTGAAGTAACATCATCTGCAATGCCTGTGAAAGCACCACCCATACCGAGCGGTCTGCCGCCAATTCCTATAGCCATAAATTCGCCGGCATATTTGCCAAAGACTGTTTGTTGTGCATTTAGAGATGTGAATGATACCAGAATGGATAGTGAGATGAAGACTATTTTTTTCAGCATAATAGAAACTCCCGAATGCATTAATTGTTTAAATCCTGACAAAAAGATGGTTAATGAATATCATAAAGTCAAGGCTATTTTTATGCGATGATGGGAAAAGATATCAGCTGTTTATTATTTTTTATTCGCTTTTCCCTGGTTTGCAACCGCCGCCGCTGCCTTTGCTATTTCTTCCTGATCTCCGAGATAATAGCTCTTTATAGATTTAAGGTTTTCATCCAGTTCGTAAACCAGAGGAATTCCTGTTGGAATATTAAGACCAACAATCTCATCCTCAGGAACATCATCAAGATATTTAACAAGAGCTCTTAAACTGTTTCCGTGTGCGGCAATTAAAACCTTTTTTCCCTGCTTAATTGTCGGAGCAATTGTTTGTTCCCAGTAAGGAACAAAACGGGCAACAGTATCTTTTAAACATTCTGTTAGAGGAAGTTCAGTTTCTTTCAAATCAGCATAACGTGGATCTTTCCCGGGATATCTTTCATCGGTTCTTTCTAATGCAGGTGGTTGTGTGTCATAGCTTCTTCTCCAGATATGAACCTGTTCTTCGCCAAATTTTTCAGCCATCTCAGCTTTATTCAATCCCTGTAATGCACCGTAATGCCTTTCATTCAATCTCCAATCGCGGATAACAGGAATCCACATCAAATCCATTTCATCAAGCGCAATCCATAAAGTTCTGATAGCTCTTTTTAGAACTGATGTATAAGCTAAGTCGAAAGTATATCCCTCTTGCTTAAATACATGACCGGCCTTTTTTGCTTCCTGCAATCCTTTTTCTGAAAGATCTACATCTGTCCATCCTGTAAAACGATTTTCTTTATTCCAGGTGCTCTCGCCGTGACGTAATAAAACAACTTTATACATTAATTCTCCATAAATATTTTCTAATAAGATACTGCGTAAAAATAGGGAAGTGGTCGAATACGCAAAAGTCAGAAGTAAACCTTAATTTCCAAATAACAAAGGACAAATTCCAAATAAATTTTAAAGTCAAATTCAAAACTTTTAAGTGTTATTTAATCATTCAATTCTTTAACAGGGGAGAATTGGATTTTGTTTGCTATTTATAATTTGAATTTTTAGGAGTGGAAATTAATACACCTTGAGATATTCAAAGATCTGGTGTCAGGAATCTGGTATCAGACATCCACAATCAGGAAAGTTCGTGTGACTCTTCATCATACTTGCCTTTAAGTTCATCAATGTGAGTTTTTTTCCATAAAGGAACTTTGTCAAAATAAGCTGCTCTTCCTATAATATGAGCTGCAACCGGTGCGGTTAACAGGAGAAAAATAATTATTGATAGTGCGCGTGCAGCAATTCCAATATCTCCCCAGAAGATAGCTGTGCCGATTAATACTAACCCAATTCCCAGTGTTGAGGCTTTTGTGGTTGCAGACATTCTGGTAAAGAGATCAGGCATCCTCAATAATCCAATCGCTGAGAGCAGAATAAATACTGATCCGAGAAGCAGGAATACACCGCTGATAATTTCTATCATCGTTTAGTTCTCCTTTCGAGATAAAATGCAAAGGAAATTGTTCCGAGGAAAGCCAGCATTGCCAGAATAATTCCAACATCCAAAAAAGTTGTAGTGTTATTCTGAATTGCATAAACAGCTATGAAAGCAATTGTATTTGCTGATAGGAGATCGAGGGCAACAATTCGGTCTTCTATTGTTGGACCAATAACAAGACGAAGGAATATGATCAATATTGACAGCCCGATTACTATTACCGAAATGTAGGCTGCAAATTCTATGAAATTCATCTCAATACCTCCAGCAGCCTTTTTTCCAGACCATTTTTCAACTCGTCTCTGAAACTATCAGCATCTTTAACATAGAGAGCATGAACGTATAACACATTTTTATTACTTGATACATCCAGACTTAAAGTTCCAGGAGTTAGAGTAAGTAGGTTTGCAAATAGTGTTATTTCAAGATCAGTCTTAACTTCCAAGGGTACTGCAATAATTGCTGGCTTCATATAATCTTTTGGTGTTATAACGTCATAAGCAACTTTCAGGTTTGCAATAATGAGTTCCTTAATGAAATAGAATATGAACATTATCATAACTGGAATCTTTCGGAAGAATTTAGTTCCGCCAAGAGCTGAGCGTGAAATCCATAAAATAAGATAACCAATGATCATCCCTTCAACGAAAATTTCAAATTCAACTTCACCAACAAGAAGCACCCACGCAATTCCAAGTAATATGTTGAGTAAAAGCTGATTCATTACCTCATACCTAAAACGGAATTTATATAAACGGAGGAATTAATCAATTGTTCCGCAGCATCGTTAGCATATTTGAAAAACGGCTCAGCATAAAATCCAATAATTATTGTTATGAGTGCGAGGAATACAATTGGTGCAATCACAAGATATTTTTTTGTACTAGTAATTTGCTTGTAAGATTCATCAAGATGATTTTCATATCCTCTGGGATCATCTTTCCAGAATACTTCATTCCAGATTTTTGTCATCGAGAAGAGAGTTAACAAACCAACAAGCAAAGCGATTCCAATAACAAAATATTCCTGAACTTCCAGACCAGCTTTAATAACAACAAATTTTGCCCAGAAACCAGATAGCGGGGGAATTCCTGCAAGTGAAAGTGCTGGAATTAAAAATAGTAATCCGAGGAGCGGGTAGAATTTATAGACGCCACCAAGCTTATTCAAATCGAAGCTTCCTTTCATCTTGTCTACAACTCCGCTGACGAAGAATAAATTTGTCTTCACGATTATATGATGAATTATATAAAAGATTGCACCAGCAATTGCAAGAGGTGAGAACAAAGCAAGCCCTAGTATCATATAGCCAATTTGACTGATGATATGAAAAGATAAAATTTTTCTGAAATCACTTTGAGCAGCCGCACCGAGTACACCTGTCAACATTGTCAGTACTGCGGAAATAAGCAAAAGATTGTGTGTGAATCCGATATCGTGAACAAAAATTGTTGTGAAGAATCTAATCAGTGCATAAACACCAACTTTTGTTAGAAGTCCCGCAAATATAGCAGAGACTGCAACAGGAGGTGTGTGATAAGAAGCTGGAAGCCAGAAGAACAAAGGAAAGATTGCGGCTTTAACTCCAAAAGCAATCATAAATAAAACAGAAACCACAGTGAGTAACTCTTTCTGCTCAACGAATGGAATTCTTCTTGCAAGATCGGCCATATTAAGAGTTCCTGCAACGCCGTATAAAATTCCTACTGCTGCCAGAAAGATTGCAGAGGAAAGTAAGTTCAGCGTTACGTATTTGATTGCTCCTTCAAATTGACCGCGGGTACCTCCTAGAACAAGAAGCACAAAGGAGGAAATTAACATTACTTCAAACCAGACATAAAGATTAAATATATCACCAGTGAGAAAAGCACCATTTATCCCCATCAATAGAAATTGAAGCAATGGATAGTAAAGATATTTCTCTCTGTCTGGATCAATAGTCCCGATAGAATATAATGCTGTTGCAAATCCAATTACTGCGGTGATAACAACCATGACAGTGGAAAGTAAATCAGCGACAATGCTGATACCGAATGGTGCCTGCCAGCTACCAACCTGCAACGAAATGATTCCCTCTGATATTACTTGTACGAGAATTATGATTGAAACAACGAGGGAAACCAAAGTTCCAAAAAGATTAATGTAACGATGCACAGCTACCGATCTCCAGAAGAAAAGCATTGTAACCGCAAATATGAGCGGCAGAATTATTGGCAATATAATTATCTGGTTTATCATTTACTTCAGCTCATCAGTAGATTTCATTTTGTCGAGGTCGTCAGTGCCAACAGTCTGATAAGTTCGTTTGAACAGAACAATTGCGAAAGCCTGTACTCCAAACCCTATCACAATTGCAGTCAGTATCAGCGCCTGCGGTAAAGGATCAGCATATGGTTCAGCAAGTGTTTCTGCCCCCTGCGGTATGAACGCCGGGGCACCTTTGGTTAATCTTCCAATTGTAAAGATTAATAGGTTTGCCGCGTGTCCTAAAAATATTAATCCGAGAATAACTTTAACCAGACTTCTTCTGAGGATCATATAAGTTCCAGCACCATAAAGAATTCCAATTATTATGGCAAGGAGGAAATTCATTATTTGTCCTCCTCAGCGAGTGAAAATATAATTTTTAAAGTAATACCAAGAACAAGCAGATAGACTCCAACATCAAAAAAAAGGGGTGTTCCGATTTTACCAATTACAGGGAAGTTTATATCCAGCCATACGCCAGTCATAAAATTCTGCCCAATAATGATTGAAGGTATTGTGCTGAGAATAGCTATCAGCAAACCCAGCGAAATAATTTTTATAGGTTCTGCTTTCAAAAGTTTTTCAGCTTCATAAACACCATTTGCAATGAAGTATAGTGCATAAGCTGCTGCTGCAACGAGTCCGCCAACAAAACCTCCGCCTGGTTCATTGTGTCCTCTGAGTAAAAGGAAGAAAGAGAATATTAAAAGTAATGGTAGTAAATATCTTGAGGCTGTTGATAGAATTACTGAGAACATCATTCGCCCCTGTCATCTAATTTTAATTTTAGTAAAGCATAGACACCAAGAGCAGCAATTGCTAACACAGTAATCTCGCCAAGCGTATCTATTGCTCTGAAATCAACTAAGATTACATTTACAACATTTCTTCCTTTGCCTCCAGGAACACTTGTATCTGTGTAAAACCTCTTCAATTCAGATGTAAGATCAATTGAAGTTATATATAAAACCATTAATGTCATAAACAGACCAACACCTGAAGCTATAATTATATCTCTTAACTTGCTTAATGGCTTTGAGAATTTAAGGTATCTTGGAAGTTTATATAAAACAAGTACGAAAAGAATTACAGTTAAAGTTTCTATTGCGAAGGTAGTCAAAGCCAGATCAGGAGCGCTGTGTATGATAAAAATTATTCCCATCACAAAACCCACTACACCGATTCCAACAATTGATTTCAGACGAGAGTCAGAGGTTATAACAAAAAAGGTTGAAATAATAATTATTAATGCAATCGCTCCTTCATAAAAAGTAATGGAAAAATCTGGCGTAATTTTAAGAGCATTTTCAATTCTGAACAATGCAAACGATGCCAGAGTAACTGCTGTTACAAGAATAAAAATTATGTAATTTCTTAAGTAGCCATTCTGAAGAACTTTGGTTTGAAATTTTGCGAATGACATCATTCCATTAAGCAGAAACTCATACCATTCTGAAGGTTTGAAAATTTTTTTCAATTTGAAGTTGTGTGTGATATCCAATATCTTCAATCTGAAAAAGTAAATACCGATTCCAAGTAAAAGAGTTACAAAGCTCATTAGAAGAACAAAGTTGAAACCATGCCAGAGTTTAATTGTCAATTCAAGTTTTTCTGAGATGATGCTGATTGCAGACTGGTCAAGCAGTCTTCCAATAAATACATTTGGAAATATTCCCATCAGTAAACCCAATACAGCCAGAGCTAATGGACCAAGCCACATTTTAATTGGTGCTTCGTGCGGTTCTTTTGGAGTTGAGATCAGTTTGCCCCAGAATGGTTTGAAGCCGACGAGAATTGTGATCATTACAATTAGTGCATTTCCTATTACTGCAACAGCCAGTAAAAATAAACCCCAGTAATCAACTTCAAGTATCGCTGAATAGACAGTTTCCTTGCCAATAAAACCAACCAGCGGAATTATTCCCATCATCGAAAAAGAAGCAAATGCCGCAGTCACCATTGTTATCGGCATATACTTTCTCAGACCACTTAGTTTTGAAACGTCTCTCGTTCCCGTTTCGTGATCAAGAATTCCTGCGACTAAAAATAAAGTTCCTTTGTAAAGTGAATGAGCAATGATATAAATGAAAAAAGCTTTAATAGCGAGCTTTGATCCGATTCCGAGAAGCATAGTAAGTGTTCCAAGCACACTCAATGTTGAGTATGCAAGCAGCTTCTTTAAATCCATCTGGTTGTATGAAAGAATCGCTGCAAATAACATTGTGATTGCACCGATAATCAAAATCGTATCCTGCCAGAGTGCTGTTCCGCCGAGTGAATGATTCATTCTTGCAATAATATAAATTCCCGCTTTAACCATTGTTGCAGAATGCAGATAAGCACTTACAGGTGTTGGTGCTTCCATTGCATTCGGAAGCCAGAAGTGAAATGGAAACTGTGCTGACTTCGTGAACGCACCTATTAAAACAAGAATTACAATGGCTGAATAAGTTGAGGCATTTCGAATATTTTCATTCAGATTGTACAATGCAGAAATTTCAAAGCTTCCGGAAATTTGTGAGAGCAGAATAAATCCCGCCATCAATGCAAGTCCACCGCCGCCTGTTACCAGCAGTGCCTGCAATGCATACTTTCTGGATTTCTCATTATGATGATTAAATCCAATCAAAAGGTAAGAACTGATGCTTGTCAATTCCCAGAAGACGAAGAGAGTCATCATATTATCGGAAATCACCATTCCAACCATCGATGTCATAAAAATGCCGACGTAAACAAAGAATCTGTCTGCGTGTTCATAACCCCTCATATAAGCACCTGCGTAAAGAAAGACAACAACACCGATAAGAGTTATGATAAGAACAAAGGTCAGGCTTAATCCATCAAGCAGAAACGTAAAATTAATTCCAAGCGATGGTATCCATTCAATGGTTTCTTTTATAATGTTTCCACTTGCAATCTGGTTGTACTTAGAAAGAAAACTCAGAAAAATATAAAGAGGGAAGGACGCAGCAATCCAGCCAAAATAATTCTTCAGCGGTTTGTAGATAAGCGGTGCAATAGCTGAAGCAGCAAAACCAATTAAAATCAGAGTAAGCAAATGGTGTTTCTTAATTAATTAGAATGAATTTTTTAAACAGAAATTCAGCTTAAAGAGTTCATTCCAAATGTAATAAGATTAAAATCTTTGTCCCAAAAAAATCAACTTTAATCAGATAATTTTTGCCGAACGCTTATTATTTTATCTTCCATTGATTGGTTTCTGTCAACGCGGGTTCCGAGTCTTATAGAAGTTGAAATTCTCGGTGCCCCCATTTGATGAACAACCTCGTGACATTTCTTTACAGCAGCCATTACTTCATCCCATTCTCCCTCGATATTGGTTCCGTACATATGCATCTCGTGTTTAAGACCTGCATCTTTCAAGACACGCTGGCAGGCTGCAATATATTCAGAAACTGATACACCGACACCAACAGGAACAGCGCACAGATCTAATAAAACTTTCATTTTAAATCCTTCAAGATTTTAATTCAAATTAATGCAAGCTCTTTAAGAATTACAATTCCAGCAGCAATTGTAAATACCGATGCTACCGTGCTGATCAAAACAATATTGCCTGCAAGCTTGCTGTTGGCTCCCATTGCTTCCGCCATAATAAAGCTAACGATTGCTGTAGGCGAAGCAAACAGAACAAACATAATTCCTAAATCTAATTCTCTGAAGCCAAAATGATATGCCCCAAGAGTCAGTAACAAAGGTACGATAATTATTTTTATCGCTGATGACGTGAAGGCAAGTCCGGATGCCTTTTTAATATTCTGAAGATTTAGCGAACCGCCAATTCCAATTAACGCTAATGGTAAAGCAAGCTCTGCTAAAAATCCTATGGTAAGATTGATGAACGAAGGTATTTCAATTTTAAAGTAAGAAAAAGGTAAGCCAACAATAACGGCGATGATCAGAGGGTTAAATAGTATTTCAAATACAGTCGATTTCAAATTCAATTTTTTTTCTTTGCGAAGCGGGACTGTAAGAATTATTACGGCTAGAATATTGTAAAGCGGTAAAATGAAAGCGAGAACCAAGGCGGCTTTTCCGAGTGCATAGCTTCCAAAGAGCTTGGAAACAATTGCAAAACCAACAATGGCAAAATTGCTTCTGTATGCACCCTGAACAAACACGCTGAGATTTTTTCCCTCTTTAATAAATGGCATTGAAAAAAGCCAGATTAAAACAAAGCTAAGAAGTGTTGCAGAATAAATGTAGATGATTTGAGAGAAATCAATTGCCTCACTCAAATCTATTTCCGCAATGTTGATGAAAACAAGCGCCGGAAGTGAAACCGAGTAAACAAACTTAGAAGTTACATCAACAAAGTTTTCGTTGATGACATTTATTTTTTTTACAAAATAACCAAGCGCAACAAGCAGGAATACAGGTGCAACTACATTCGCAGTAAAAATTATATTATCAATCATTTAACTGCAATCCCTTCATACATATAACCGACAATTTTTGGATCTCGTTTCATATAATAATTTTTTAATTCTGTTATCTTGAAGCCTGCATTAATTATTAATGATTTCATATCCCTGTTAAGGTTGCAGCCATTAGACCAGATGTTTTGAAGTGGATTCAGACGATGCTGCCATCTTTGTGTTCTCGGATTATCTGCCAGACCGTGTTCAAGAAAGTAATATTTCCCGCCAGGCTTTAGTACACGGTAAATTTCTTCCAATGCTGAATTGATTTCTTTGATGCTGCACAATGTATAGGTGCTGAGAACTGCATTGATTGTATTATCAGGGAAGGGAAGTGATTCGCTGCTTTGATTTATTAGTTCGATTTTAAATCTACCGTTGCTGATTTTCTTCTCTGCTTGCTGAAGCATTCCATTATTAGCATCAACCCCGATTATCTTTTTTACGTTTTGAGGATAGAACTTCAAGTTGATTCCTGTTCCGAATCCAATTTCGACAATTTCTTCTTCGGTAATTTTATTTAGTATACTTTTTCTGCCCTCATTAATCTTCTTTGAATCCATCGAATAGTCATAGAAGAAAGGAACAATCACATTTGAGTAGAAACTCATCAGTTCAATACCTCAATCTTCTTTTTAAATTCTGCGGGTACCGGAACTGTTTTTCTTTTTTCATAATCGAAGAATACAATTCCGGTTTTAGCAACTGCAATTTCTTTCCCGGAATTATTATTAGTCATCCTGAAGACAAAATCACATCCTATTCCAGTGAAGTCTGTTACAGCTACATCAATCATTAGTTGATCTCCATAAAAAGCTTCCGATTTGTATTGAATTCCTGCATCAATCATAATTATTCCGCTACCCTCAACATTAGATTCAGAGTAGCCAAGATGATTTAAAAATCTTACTCTGGCTTCGTGAATTATAGAAAGCAAAGAGTCATTCCCGAGATGACCACCATAATTGATATCGGTAATCCTGATCGGAATTTCAGTACTATATATAAATTTCTTCGGTAAATCAATTTTAATTCTGGACATTCTTTTCTCTATTATTCAACTAAAATTAAGGAATAATTTATTTAATCGGATATTTTAACGACTGAACAAATATTAAATTAAACCTTTTTCACCTTGAATTGTCTAATGAATAATAATAAGTTTGATTAATCAAAAACAGAGGTATAATTATGTTCAAGAGTATCGGGATCATTTTTACAGCATTTAGTTTTACCCTTTTCTTTTTTGGATGCCAATCAGAAGTCACTTCACCAGATAAAAACGAATTAAATAGTGATCAGCTTGCTTATCAAACAGTAGACAATGATCTTGCTTTGATGAAAGATGGCGGGATGCCGCTCGATAGTGCTGCAGGTGTATTTTCAATTGGCTGGAATGAAATATTCAGACCATTTATGGACAGCTCAAGAATAAAAGGAATGGCTTTCGCAGTTGCGTTTGGTGAGAGAGGAACAGATCTGCAGCATTTAAGAAAATTTGGATTGGATATGGGCGATATAACAATTAATTACTCTGGCAATCAGGTTGAAATGTATAAACATACTCACCCGATGCGCGGAATTGCTTACAGTTTATTTGAAAGACCCTTTGGTCGCTGCGATTCTGAAAATATGCTTGAGTTCATACCAAATACTGATTACGAGTTTGAGGTATCGGGTTCAGAAGCTTTTGCACCTATTACTATTACCTTAACTTCACCTTCAGTATTAATGAATATCACGAGTCCAGCATTTGGAGATTTTATAGATCCAACACAGGATCTTATAATTAATTGGGACGGCGGTAACGAAGGGAAAGTGGGTGTAAGATTGATGCCAGCGATGAGACCACGAAAAGGACCAGGAGGAATGCATGGAGGTCCGGGACACGAACCAATGCCACCTATGGATCGTGTGATTTTTGTTATACTGGAAACTAACACGGGTACATATACATTTACCGCTCAACAGATTCAGGAACTTATAAATGGAATTCCGGCTGACGGTTTAAGAGCTGAAGTTTCTCAAATGGATTTTGTTGATTTTGAACATCCGAATGGTACCCTCCACACTGCTATGAGAAATGGAAATAGTATTATGCTGAGAATTCAGCAATAGCAATAAGAAATATTTAAAAGAGAAGCCGCTCTTTGTAGCGGCTTTTTTAATTCGAAGTACATCACTCCAACCTGCTTTTAAATCTTAACGAACTAAAAACTAAAATTGCAACACCCATCAAAAATAAAAGTAGAGTGTTAAACCACAAATCTGAGAAACCTAATCCTTTTAAAATTACTCCTCTAATTATATCGTTAAAGTATCGCAGTGGAACAATGTAGCTTATCAGTTGAATTGACCTTGGCATATTCTCAATAGGAAAAGCAAAACCGGAGAGGAAAATCATCGGCATCATTACGGCAAAAATCGAAAGCATCATCGCTTGCTGCTGTGTTTTTGAAATTGTTGAGACAAACAAGCCAAGTCCAAGCGTCGATAGTATATAGAAGAAAGAGGAAAGAAATAAAAACCAGAGATCACCTTTTACCGGGATTGCAAAGATAAAATACATCGATGCAAGAATAATCAGCACTGCAACGAATGAAAGAATAACAAACGGTACAAGCTTGCCGATAATTATTTGATATGGTTTTAACGGAGTGACAATCAATTGTTCCATTGTACCGATTTCTTTTTCCTTAACAATTGCCAGGGAGGTGAGTATTAAGGTTACAAGGCTTAACAACAATCCGAATATTCCTGGAACCAGAAAGTTCCTTGTTTTCAGTTCAGGGTTATACCAAACTCTGATTTCCGGTAATATAACTGGAACTGATGAAAGCTTTTGTCCGGAACGATTTAAAAAATTCAGAACAATATTTTGTGAATACGTAGAGACAATGTTTTGAGAATATCCGGCTACAATTCCTGCTGTATTTCCATCGGATCCATTAAATAGAGCCTGCACAGATGCAGTCCGTCTGTTGTAGATTTTCTTTTCAAAATCCGTTGGAATTACCAGGGCAAGTATCACATCACCTCTGTCAATTTCTTCTGTAATTTCATCATAGCTGTTCACATATTCTTCTATCCTGAAATAGCCTGAGCTAGTAAACCTCTCAACAAAATCTCTGCTTGTTACACTTTTATCCTGATCGAACACTATTGTTCTGACAAGCTTCACATCAAGGTTTGCTGCAAAACCTAAAAATGTTAATTGAACTACAGGTGCAATAAGAATCAACGCAAACATTCGCGGATCGCGTTTGAACTGAAGGAATTCTTTTTTTATGAATTCAATTATTGATTTCATGCTGCTTCAGCCTTTCTTTTTCCGATCACGGAAGCCAGAACAACAAAGATAGTAATGAAGATAAGTAGGTAAATTATCTGATCCCAGAATGCGGAAATTCCGACTCCTCTTAAAATTATTGCACGAAGAATGTTGATGAAAAACTTTGCCGGAGTGATATTAGTTATTATTTGAATAATCCACGGCATACTGTCAATCGGAAATACAAATCCTGAAAGAATCAGTGAAGGTAAAAGCGAAACGAATGTTGCTGCGGTAAATGCAACTTGCTGTGAATCTGATACAACCGAAATAAAAATACCCAGTGAAGTTGATGCTGTTAAAAAGATTAAAGTTGTGAATAACAGCAGAAGATAACTTCCTTTCATTTCGACGCCAAAGAATACGTATCCTGCAAGCATGATCAATCCTGCATTTACTAACGCAATTACTACAAATGGAAATGTTTTTCCTAATATTAATTCAATTGTTTTAAGCGATGAAACATTCAATTGCTCCATTGTTCCATTTTCCTTTTCACGAACAAATGAAAGAGCAACCGTGATTACTGCGGTAATAATTAGTATCATTGCAATCAATCCGGGAATAAGAAATCGTGTTGTTTGTAAATCCGGATTGAACCAGAATTGAGTCTCAAGTGAAATGGGAGTGAACTCTTTCATTCCATTTCGTGCAAGTATTTCGCTGTTTACTTTTTGATTGAACATTCCAGTTGCAGCAAACATATAATTCTGGATAATAGAAGCAGTGTTAGCATCAACTCCATCTATTAAATATTGAATTGAGGTGTTTTGATTTGAATTAATTTTTCTTGAAAAGTCATCAGGAATGACAACAATGCACTGTGCTGCTTTAGTATCAAGCAACAGATCAATTTTATTATCACTGTTTAAGTACTCAACAACGTTAAAGTATTCTGAACTGTTCAACGAATTAATAAAATCTCTGCTGAGCACAGATTTATCCTGATCGTAAATCGCGATTTTAATATTCTTAACATCAAAGTTTACAGCATACCCAAACATTATCAGAAGCATAACGGGAAATGAAAAGATTACTGCCAAAAGTCTTTTATCCCGTAAAAGCTGTCTTACTTCCTTTTTTATTATTGCGATGGTTCTCCTAAGCAATTTTGTTTTTTCCCTTTTCCAGAATATGAATAAATACGTCCTCGAGTGTTGGGGTTATTTCATCTACCTTACTGATTTTGATGTCACTGAATTGACTCGTAAAAGAGTTTATCTGTTCTTTAGATTTTAATTGTTCATTCACGCTTAAATGTAGATTATTTCCAAAGATTGAAACATCATCAACAAAATCAGCGTTCTTGATTTTTTCCATTAACTCAACAGGATTATCAGAATCAATTTCGAAGATTTTATTTTTTATGTACTTGGTTTTTAATTCCTTCGAATTTCCTTCAGCGACAATTTTTCCCTGATCCATCATAATGATGTTATTGCAAAACTCAGCTTCTTCGAGATAATGAGTTGTCACCAAAACTGTAACACCTTCATCTGATAAATAATTAATTAGCTCCCAAAAATTTCTACGAGAAATGGGATCAACACCGCTTGTCGGCTCATCAAGGAATACAATTTCAGGTTGATGAATAACTGCAGTTCCCAAAGCAAGTCTTTGTTTAATTCCGCCCGGAAGGGAACCGGTTAATAATTTTTCTTTTCCTTCAAGATTTGCAATCGACAAAACCCATTTTTTTCTTTCCTTTAATTTTTCTTCAGGCAAATTATAAACGCCGCTAAAGAAATTAATATTTTCTTCAACGGTCAAATCATTATAAAGTGAAAACCTTTGAGACATGTATCCAATCCTGGTTTTTACTTTGCTGGATTGTTTCATAATACTATAACCACCAACAACTGCATCACCTGAAATTGGAGCTAAAATTCCGCACAGCATTCTTATCGTTGTTGTTTTCCCAGCACCGTTTGCACCAAGGAATCCAAAGATTTCTCCTTTGTTGACATTGAAGGAAATGTTGTCCACTGCGGTGAACTTCCCGAAGATTTTCGTGAGACTATTTACTGTTATACTATTCATTTTTGGTTTTTAATAGAACACTGATTAAACTGATTTAACGGATTAGCACTGATTTTAAATCTGCGGTAATCAGTCTTATCTGTGTCATCTGCGTTCTATTGTTTTTAATAAATTTTATTCCCAACTGTTACTTCCAGCTTAGCTTTGGCAATTTCATAATCTGCATTCGAGAAAGCAAGTTTCGTTTTGGCATCGAGCACTTCAACTTCAGCGTCTAACAGATCATTGCTTGTCGCTAAATTGTAATCATACTTTTCCTTAGTCAAGCGAAGATTTTCTTCGGCAGATTCAACTGCTAATTGGCTAACGCTAATCTTTTCTTGCTGAGCATTTAAAGTGAGATATGCGTTATAGGTTTCCAGCTCAATTTGTTCTTTTAGTAATTTAAGTGATTCTTCTCCCTGCAGAACACTTTCTTCTGCCTGCGCAGATTGTGAAGAAGTGTAACCCCAATCCCACAAATCCCAATTCAATGAAAGACCAACAAACCAGGCTTGAAGTTTTTCATCATCAATTGCGAAGGTTTTTGCAGTTGCATTATAGAGAAAAAAGTTTCCGGAAGCATAAAGTTTTGGCCACCATCCGGAATTGGCAGCAGTAACCCTATCCTCGCCAGCTTTGATATGGAATTCGAGAGATTTTAATTCATCGCGATTGTTCAAAGCGTTATTTAAAAGATCCTGATACTGAAAAGATTGTTCCTGTATTGAAGTATAGCTTGCATCAATTTGAGTAGAATCACTCAAAGGAATTCCTATTGACTTGTTGAAAGATGCTCTTGTAATTTCCATATCATTTTTTGCATCGATTAAAGATACTTCTGCATTCGATACTTGAACTTTGATTTTTAGATAGTCATTCATCGTAGCTAATCCGTTATCAAGAAAATCTTTTGTCTGCTTTAGATTATCTTTTAGTGATGTAAGATATTCCTGGGTTAGCTCATATTGTTTTTGTGCTTTAAAATAATTCCAGCATGCAGAATAGATCTCCAGCGCTTTGTTGTTAATGTTTTTCTGATGTTCAAAGCTCATCGCTTCATAAGAATTCTTTGCTGCACTTCTCGAAGAAGAAATCTGAAATCCTGTAAATAATGGCTGTTGAATTGAAAGCTGCATTCCGTAAAGTGAAAATGGATTAATAACTTCCATTCTGACCGGACCCAAACCAATTTCTTTCGGGTCATTTAAATTCATATAAGTGTAACCAGCACTTAAGCTAAGCTTAGGTAGCATCATTGATGTGGCTTCTGTAATTTTTGCATCGGAGCTTCTTAAATTTGATTCTGAAATTTTTATCAAGCTGCTGTTTTCCAATCCAATTCTTACACTCTCTTCAATCGTTAATTTTTTTGATTGAGAAAAAAGGACTGTTGGAATCATAAATGTTATTAAAAGTATTCGTTTCATTTTAATACCTGAGTTTTCTTAAAATCATTATTATTAACTTGCCTTTTTAACAAGGTGGATAAAAACATTCTCAAGAGATGGAGTGATGGTTCTATGACTAATTAGTTGAAGATTATTTTTTTCAAGAATAGATCTCAACTCACCGAGTGATTGCTCAACATTATCTACCACAAGGTTTAATCTGTCACCAAATATTTGAACATCTGCATCGTATTTTTCTTTCAAAACAGTATAAGCTTTTTTGATATCATTGCAGATAATCTCTACTACCTGCTTGTGTATAGAAGTTTTTATATTCTGTGGTGTATCAACGGCAATAATTTTACCCTTATTCATTAAAGCAACACGATTACATCTTTCAGCTTCGTCAAGATATGGTGTGGTCATTAAAATTGTAATTCCTTCTTTTTGAAGATCGGATAAAATTTTCCAGAAATCTCTTCGGGAAACAGGATCAACACCAGTTGTAGGTTCATCAAGAAAAAGTAGTTTTGGTTTGTGAATGAGACTGCATGCTAATGCAAGTTTTTGTTTCATTCCACCTGAAAGTTTTTCCGCAAGCCGATCACGGAATGGGGTTAGTCGAGTGAAAGCTAGGAGTTCCTCTCTTCTTTTTTGAAAATCTTTAACGTTATGAATGTCCGCAAAGAATTCAATGTTTTCATCAATTGATAAATCACCGTAAAGGCTAAATTTTTGTGAGAGATATCCGATTTGATTTTGAATTTCTTTTTTATTCTTCTTTAACTCAGAGCCTAAAACTTCAACTAATCCGGAATCAACTTTTAATAGTCCACATAAGATTCGAATTGTAGTTGTTTTTCCAGCTCCATCTGGTCCGACTAATCCGAACATTTCGCCATCATTTACTTTTAAGTTTATCCCGTTTACAGCTTTTACATCACCGTAAGATTTATGAAGCTGTTCTATTTTAATTATTGATTCCATTACAATATTTCAAGATTGCATAATCAAAGAATAATTTCAGCATCAGCTGGCATACCGTCCTTCAATTCAAAATCAGGATTATCAATTTTTATTTTTACCTGGAATACAAGCTTAGTTCTTTCATCCTTTGTTTGAATATTTTTAGGGGTGAACTCAGCTTGTGGGGAAATGTAAATTACAGTTCCATCGAATGATTTGTCCGGATAAGTATCAACATTTATCTCTGCTTTTTGTCCAAGTTTTACTTTGCCAAGTTCTGTTTCGGATACATAGATTGCCAATTCTACTGTACTTAAATCAGCAACCTGGAAAAGTGAAGACATCATTCCAGCTGTTTCTCCTATCTCAACAAACTTTTTGGTTATGAAACCGGATGATGGTGAAGTAACGTAGCAATCATTTAAATTTTTCTGAAGCAGGTTTACATTGGCTATGACTTTATTCAGATTTGCTTCAGCTTGCTTTAGTTCTTCGGGCCTCGCTAGATTTTTTACTTTTTCTAAATTCTCTTTTGCTGAATTTAATCTTGCTAAAGCAATTTCATAATTAGCTGTTGCATCATCGTGCTGCTTCTTAGTGATTGTCTGCGAGTCATAAAGATTATCCATTCGCTGTTTGTCTTTTTCGGCAAGCTCAAATGAAACCTGTGCCTGTCTTAAATTATCTTCAGCTTGTTTAACATCCTCACTTCTGGCACCTTCTTTAAGAAGTTTATATTGTGCCTGAGCTACTTCTTTGGCTGCAAGTGCCTCATCCAATTTTAGTTTGTAAGTTTCAGGATCAATAATGATTACGGTATCACCCTGGATTATCTGATTACCTTCATCTTTTAAAATCTGAATTACTTTTCCGTAAACATGAGAGCTTACAACGATATTTGTTGCTTCAATATTTCCGGAAGCATCAATACGACCAAGATTATTTCCGTTACAGCCTATGAGCAAGAGAGCCAAAAGGAGAGATATATTTAAAATTAATTTTTTCATAACTACATCTTATTTATTGTATTGTTAAAAATTTTTCTTCCTTTATCTGTTACAATTCCTCCAATTACAACTTTAAAAGTATATAGAGCTGCTTCTGCAATAGAGAAATTATTATTAAGAATGAAATCAGGATTTACGATCGATCTCACAGAAGAGACAAGAGTGTTCATTATTATCGGGGTTGGGTAATCGATGAACAATCCTTCAGCCTTTCCCTGATCGATCACTTTGGTAATATTTCCAAACATCATTTTTGTTCTGAAGCTGTCGATCTCATTCCATAATCCGGGAAAGTGTTGTCTTATTTCGTCCATTCGTTTTGAGGAAACTTTTGTTGAGACTTTCGCAAGAATATGATTCAGTTCGGCAAGTTTTTCTATTGCGTTTTTATCTGAGTTGAGAGCTGGCAGGACTTTGCTTTTCACTCCTTCCATAAAATGTTTGGCAATAGCTGTGATCAAATCATCTTTAGAAGGGAAAAATTTGTAAATTGTCTTCTTGCTCATCTTCAATTCTGATGCAATTTCATCCATTGTTGTTTTATAAAATCCATCTCTGAAGAATTTCTCTTCAGTCAATTCTATTATTTTATTTTGATCTTCCATAACTCCTTTGGAAACTATTTTCGTTTTTCTAGTTTCTAAAATAATAGATGGAAACTATTTTGTCAAGTACAAGTTTCCTGATGTGCCTTTAATCACCGAAATGTTATATTGTTAATGCAAATTTGAATTATTAAAATTCATCAAAAGAAAGAGAATACTATGAAGGCGTTACAAATTATTGTCATTTTTCTATTAGTTCAATTAAGTTTATTTGCCCAGACTAAGACAGATGGGGATATTGATTTAGCATATCAAAATGCAAAGAAGGGAATTTACTGGGGATTGTCAAATATTCCCGGCAAGAAAGCAAGTCTTGATAATGATTTAATTGGAGAGGATAAATTATATGCCTCAGTAAAAATCAGCAAAGAAGTGAATGGAGTGAAAGTTAGCTCGATTGGTTACTACCAGACAAACCAGGTTGAAATTATTATTTACAAATCTTACGAAAGTTTGAAGACTGAAGGATATAATGTACCGAGCAGTGGTTGGGGAGAGGATTAAACAATTTTAATTCTTGTCAAACTTAGCTTCCAACTTATTAGCAAAAGAGGTAGCAAGAGCTTCAACATCTTCTTCTTTTCCCAGAAGATCCTGAAGTGTAAATTTGCTTAAAACACTATCGAGTACATTTTGAATTGTTTTCCAGACTGAACGGATGCTGCAGTCAATTGAGTTTGTGCAGATGTTTTCCATTCCCGAATGAAGATCGCAGAAATTTGACTCATAAAGTTTTCCTCCAAGAGCAGTCAAAACATCACTGATTAATATTTTATCGGCAGACTGGTTTAATTTGTAACCGCCCGTTTGACCTCTTGCACTGTCAACAAATCCTGCAAGCCGCAATGCTCTTAAAATCTTTGCAGTGTTTGCTGTAGAAAGGCCTTCAACATCGCTGAGTTCAGGTATAGTTAGACCATTTAGAGAATCACTTTTTGCAATTCTCAATAATAGTCTTAAACCGTATTCTTCTTGTGTACTGAATTTCATTTTCTAATCCTCTGTCATTGCGAGGAATCCATTAGGATGACGAAGCAATCTTAGTTGGTCGAATTAAATTAGAGATTCCTTCGCTTCGCTCGGAATGACAGTGATGTTATCCCTGATACAACGGTATCTTTGATCCACACGCTTTTGCGTGCATTACTTTTGCAAAATGTTCCGGTGGAATTGATGGACCCTGCTTTGAACAATGCTCGTTAAAAATTTCTCTCCAGTACTCAGAAATCTGCTGAGGCATATTTCCTTCAATCTCATACCTGTGCATGAAATGAACTAGTTGACCATTTTTAAATAATGCAAAACTTGGAGAAGAAGGTGGAACATTTCCTACTAACTCTCTTGTTTTATCAACAGCATCTCTCTCCTGTCCGGCAAAAACCGTATAAAGTTTATCAGGAATAATATTATTCTGTAATGCCATTCCAATTCCCGGTCGTGCACTTCCTGCTGCACATCCGCATACAGAGTTTACCATAACAAAAACTGTTTCGTTATTATTTACTTTTACTGCTTCTTCAACTTCATTTGGTGTTAATAGTTCTGTAAAGCCAACTGCAACCAATTCATCTCTCATTGGCTGTACAGAATTCTGATCATACATTGGTGGTCTTAAACTTATATTGAACATTATTTCTCCTTTTTAATTTATCCTGGATTTATTTCAGGATATTTAGTTATAATTTAATTTTAAGATTCCGTGACACGCTTTGCTTGCACGGAATGACAATGGGAATTATCACATAAATCCTAATTCTACTTTCGCAACTTCAGACATCATATCTTTATCCCAAGGTGGACTCCAGACTAATTCTATTTTAGAATCATTCACTTCAGGAATTGACTTTACTTTTGCTTCAACTTCAGGTGGAAGCGATCCAGCAACAGGGCAAGCTGGAGAAGTTAAAGTCATTTTAATTTTAACATTTGCTTTGTCATCGATTCCAATCTCATAAATTAATCCGAGTTCGAAAATATCGACAGGAATTTCCGGATCGTAGCACGTTTTTAACGTCTGAATTATTTTTTCTTCAAGTTGTTGTTTGTTTAGTTCTGCCATGATTTATTTTAATATGCTGAACCTGTCTGCCGACTGGCAGGCTTGTTTCAGCATCTTTAGTTTAACATTGAGATCCCGAAATAAATTCGGGATGAAATCGAATTATTCTGTAGTTACCTTTTCATCTTTGTTGTGTAATGCATTTATCATTGTATGCCATGCAAGCGAAGCACACTTTACTCGCACAGGGAATTCCTGCACTCCTGCGAACACAGCAAGTTTTCCGAGTTCATCTATATCAGGATTTTCCCCGAGCTTTCCAGTAACTAGGTCGTGAAATTTTTCAAAAAGTTTTTCAGATTCTGACACTGTTTTACCTTTTAATGTCGAAGTCATCAGTGATGCTGAAGCTTTCGAAATTGCACATCCTTCACCTTTGAACGAAACATCTTTCACCATTCCATCTTCAATCAACAAATAGATATCAATATGGTCGCCACAAAGTGGATTATACCCTTCAGCAAACTTTGTTGCGTTTTCCATCTTCCGGAAATTTCTCGGACTTTTATTGTGGTCAAGAATAACCTGCTGATAAAGCTCTCTCAATTCCTGGTTCATCATAATCTGCTTTAAATTCTTATATAAATAATTAAAAAACCGTATCTCAGGACTCAAGTCCTGAGAAGTAATGGTCAGATTTAGAAATCTGAACAACGGCGAAAATAAAATTTAAATTAACCGAATACCTCAATAATTTTTTTAAGTCCGTAAACAAGAACATCAACTTCTTCTTTGGTATTGTACATTGCAAATGAAGCGCGAGATGTAGCCGGAATTTTAAATCTCTGCATCAATGGTTGTGTGCAATGGTGACCCGTTCTTATCGCAACTCCTTCAAAATCCAAAAATGTTCCTATATCATGAGGATGAATATTTTCAAGTACGAAAGAGAGTACACTTGTCTTCTCTTTTGCAGTACCAATAATTTTTAATCCAGGCACTTCTGCAATTTGCTTTGTCGCGTACTCCAGCAAACTATGTTCATGTTCCTTAATATTTTCAATTCCAACCTTGTTGACATATTCAATTGCCGCACCCAGACCAATTGCACCAGCGATATCCGGAGTACCTGCTTCAAACTTGTGTGGCAGCTCATTGTAAGTTGTTTCTTCGAATGTAACTTTTGAAATCATATCACCGCCGCCCATATACGGAGGCATTGATTCAAGTAATTCAACTTTTCCATAAAGAGCACCAATTCCTGTTGGGCCATAAATTTTGTGTCCTGAGAAAGCAAGAAAATCACAATCAAGATCCTGAACATCAACTCTGATGTGATTCACTGCTTGAGCTGCATCAACCAAAACCGGGATGTTAAACTGATGCGCATAACTTATCAGTTCCTTAATTGGGTTAATTGTTCCAAGTGAATTCGATACATAAACAATTGAGATAAATTTGGTTCTCTCATTAACCATCTTTTCGAATTCTTCGTAAATCAATTCGCCATTATCGTTAACAGGAATTACTCGCAGCTTTGCGTTTTTTTCTTTACAGAGAAGCTGCCATGGAACAATGTTCGAATGATGTTCCATATGAGAAATAATTATCTCATCACCTTCTTTGATGTTTGCCCTGCCGTAAGAACTAGCAACAAGATTTATCGCTTCTGTTGTTCCTCTGGTAAAGATAATCTGATTTTTCCCAAGAGCATTAATGAATTGTTTAATTTGAATCCTTGCAGCTTCAAAAGCTTCTGTTGCTTCCTGGCTGAGAGCATGCACACCCCGATGAATATTTGCGTTCATCGTTGTGTAGTATTTATTCACTTTGTCGATTACATAAGTTGGTTTTTGAGTTGTCGCAGCGTTATCGAGATACACAAGATTTTTATCATGAACTTTTTTCTTAAGAATCGGGAAATCTTCACGAATCTTATTCACATTATATTTATTTTTTGAAACAGCAATAACTGTTTCAGCTTCGGCTTTCATTAAATTCTCTATTGGTTGAATTTTTCTGTTATAATCTTTTCAATGTAATTTCTAACCGATTCAATTTTTATTGAAGTAATTACATCGCTTGCAAATGCATGCAGCAGTATTCCTTTACTTGCTTCTTCACCAATGCCGCGTGATTTCAAATAAAATTTTGCCTCGTCATCCATCTGTCCGATTGTTGCACCGTGCGAGCATTTGACATCATCTGCAAAAATTTCAAGTTGCGGTTTTGTATTCACCAGTGCTTCATCTGAAAGCAGTATACTGTTGTTTTCCTGGAATGCATTTGTTTTTTGTGCATCCTGCCTGACAATTATTTTACCGTTAAATACTCCTCTTGATTTATCATCAAGAATTCCTTTGTAATGCTCGTGACTGTTGCAGTGAGGTTTTGCATGGTCCATCAACGTGTGTGCATCAAATAGCTGTGTTCCATCAATTATATATAAGCCATTCAGTGTGCACTCGCCGCCTTCATTATTAAATCTTGCATTGGAATCATTTCTTGTAAGATCAGCACCTGTTGAAATTAAATGTGAGCTGAAGTTGCTGCTTCTTTCCTGGTCAACTTCCATTCTGGCGATGTGAAATGCTTTTTTACTTTCTTCCTGTAGCTTTATGTGATCAACAACGGCATTTTCTTCAGCGACTATTTCTGTAACTGAGTTGGTAAAATAAATTTCACCTTCATTGCCAACATAATGCTCGATTATAGTTACTTGTGAATTTTTTTCAGCTACGAAAAGATTTCTCGGCTGAGTTAATATTTTTTCATTGCCTGAATCAGTAATGAAGATTATGTGAATTGGTTCCTCAACAATTTTTCCGGTAGGGACATAAATGAAAGCTCCATCTTCTGTGTAGGCTGTACTTAATGCAGTGAAAATATGATTTTGATGATCAGCATATTTTCCGAAGTGTTTTAGCAAGACTTCGTTTTTCTTTTTAATCTCATCTGCGATACTTCCAACAATTACTCCTTTAGGTAAATTCAGAAGCAAGCTGTTTTCTGCCGAGTATCTTCCATTAATAAAAATTATCAGGCTGTGTTCCATCTCATCAAACAGTAAAGATTTGATTAACTCTTCCGAAACAATTTTCTTTTCATAGCTTGGGACAAAATTATATTTCAATAATGGAGCAATGCTTGTGTATTTCCACTCTTCATCTTTGATAGTCGGAAACTCAAGTCTGCTGAAGTTTGAAAGTGCATCTTTTCTTTTTTGGTGGATAGAACTTTCTTTTCCGCCATTCAATTTTTTTTCGAACTCACCAAAGTTTAAGATATACCAGTCTTTTATGTCTATTGTCTTATCCATTAGTGATTTACTACTTCCTCTGATTTTCCATTCTTAACCCAATCATAGCCAAGTTCTTCAAGTTTAAAAGCTAATTCCTTTCCACCTGACTTAACAATTTTCCCGTTGTAAAGAACGTGAACAAAATCCGGAACAATGTAATTTAGCAGTCTTTGATAATGTGTAACTAAAATTGTTGCATTATCTTTTGAGCGAAGCTTATTGACTCCGTTTGCAACTATTTTTAGCGCATCAATGTCAAGCCCAGAATCTGTTTCATCAAGTATTGCAAGCTTTGGCTGAAGAACTGCCATTTGAAAAATCTCGTTTCTCTTTTTCTCACCGCCGGAAAAGCCTTCGTTAACAGATCTGCTTAAAAATTTCTGATCGAGTTCTACCAATTTCATTTTTTCTTTTATGAGTGAGAGAAATTCCATTGTATCCAGTTCTTCCTCACCACGATACTTTCGTATTTCGTTCAATGCTGTCTTTAAAAGATTAGTATTTGAAACGCCCGGAATTTCGACAGGATATTGAAAAGCAAGAAATACTCCTTCTCTTGCTCTATCTTCAGTAGCTAAATCAAGTAAGTTTTTTCCGTTATAAGTAACCTCACCTTCGGTAACAACATAGCCTTCTCTTCCAGCTAAAACTTGTGCAAGCGTACTTTTCCCCGATCCGTTTGGACCCATAATTGCGTGAACTTCACCGGCATTAACTTTTAAATCAATTCCTTTCAGGATTTCATTTCCTTCTATGCCGGCGTGTAAATTTTTAATCTCTAACATTATTTTATTTTCCTTTTAATTTTTCATTTTTAACACCCTCTCCTTTGGAGAGGGTTTGGGTGAGGCCTTTATCCAACACTTCCTTCAAGACTAACACTAAGAAGCTTTGTAGCTTCAACAGCAAATTCCATCGGGAGTTCTGCGAAAACTTCTTTGCAATAACCGTTAACAATTAAGCCAATTGCTTCTTCGGTTGAAATTCCTCTCTGATTCAGGTAGAAGATCTGATCTTCACCAATTTTTGAAGTAGTTGCTTCGTGTTCAACTTTAGCTCCCGGATTATTTATTTCAAGATAGGGGAATGTATGAGCACCGCATTTATCTCCAAGTAAAAGAGAATCACACTGAGAAAAGTTGCGAGCATTTTCAGCTTTCTTTGCAATCTTTACTAAACCACGATAACTGTTCTGACTTCTGCCTGCAGAAATACCTTTTGAGATAATCGTGCTTCTTGTATTCTTTCCAAGATGAATCATTTTCGTTCCGGTATCTGCCTGCTGACGATTGTTCGTTAAAGCAACGGAGTAGAATTCACCAATAGAATTATCACCTTGCAAAATACAGCTTGGATATTTCCAGGTAATTGCTGAACCGGTTTCAACTTGAGTCCAGGAAATTTTTGAGTTCACACCTCTGCAGGCGCCACGCTTTGTAACAAAATTGTAAATACCGCCTTTACCTTCTTTGTCCCCGGGATACCAATTTTGAACAGTTGAATATTTTATTTGAGCATTGTCGAGGGTAATTAACTCGACAACTGCTGCGTGCAATTGGTTTTCATCTCTGATTGGTGCGGTACAACCTTCCAGATAACTTACATAAGAACCTTCGTCTGCAACGATTAGAGTTCTCTCAAACTGTCCTGTGTTTGCAGCATTAATCCTGAAATATGTTGAAAGCTCCATCGGGCAGCGGACGCCTTTTGGAATGTAAGCAAATGAACCATCACTAAATACTGCTGAGTTTAATGCAGCATAAAAATTGTCAGTGTATGGAACAACACTTCCAAGATATTTTTTCACCAACTCCTGATGATTTTGAACAGCGTCTGAAAAAGAACAGAAGATAATTCCCATCTCATTCAGCTTATCCTTAAATGTTGTTGCAACAGATACGCTATCGAACACAGCATCAACCGCAACACCAGTTAATCTTTTTTGTTCATCAAGAGATATACCTAATTTCTTGTATACTTCAAGTAACTCCGGATCAACCTCATCCAAACTTTTTAAGGTTGGTTTCTTTTTTGGAGCTGAATAGTAAGATAAGTCCTGATAATTGACAGGAGAATATTGAACATTTGCCCAATGTGGCTCTTTCATAGTTAACCAATGCCTGTAAGCTTTCAATCTCCACTCAAGCATAAACTCTGGTTCATTTTTCTTTACAGAAAGTTGACGAATAATGTCTTCATTCAATCCTTTTGGTAGAGAATCGGTTTCAATATCTGTTACAAATCCATATTTGTACTCTTTATTCGCCAGTTCTTCAATTTTAGAAACTTCAGTTGAACTCATTTAAATTCCCTATCAATTCTTTTAGCTTTTAACAATACATTTCATTCTTGGGTTCAAACTTACGTTATCTATACAAAAATGTCAAGATTAACGAAATAGTAATGACCTGAATGCGACTTCGCTTCCGATTTTTTGAAGGATTATTATAAAATTGTATTTCAATCAGGATTAAATTAACTTTGAACCACTGTAAAATGTCGAAAATTCAACGTTTTCGAACAATAAAAATCATCTAAAAAAAAGACATACCAAGTGGAAGAAAAGGAAAGCAGGCAGGAGCCCCAGAAGCAGCAATCTGTGGGGTACAAACGTTACAGCAGCCGAAGAAAGCGATATCATCACAAACCAAATCAATCTAACCAATCAGAAAGAATTAAGTCTTCATTCAAAAAAATCTCTGTAGTTATTCCTCTTTATAATGAGGAAGAGTCTATTGTTCCGTTAAGCCACGAATTAAGAAAAGCATTGAGCAGAATCAATATTAATTATGAAGTGATTCTCATTGATGACGGGAGTACAGATTCTTCTCTCCAAAAATTAAAGGAAGTTACCAAGACTGATAATCGTTTTAGATTTTTAAGTTTTAGAAAGAACTATGGCAAATCAGCAGCATTGCAGGTTGGATTTAAAGCCGCAACAGGCGATGCGGTTGTGACAATGGATGCTGACTTGCAGGATGATCCGCAGGAAATTCATAATCTCTTAAAAAAATTGGAAGAAGGATTTGATCTGTGTTCCGGATGGAAGAAAAAACGTCAGGATCCCTTTATTAAAAAAATCTCTTCAAAATTTTTCAACTTTGTTACTCGCGTAATCAGTGGAATTAAAATCCACGACTTTAACTGCGGACTGAAAGCATATAGAAAAGAAGTCGTAGAAAATGTTAAAGTTTATGGAGAACTTCATCGTTACATACCGGTGCTTGCAAAATGGCAGGGTTACTCAATAACAGAAGTTCCTGTAATGCATCATCAACGCAGATATGGAAAAACAAAATTTGGCATTTCACGATTCTTCAAAGGATTTATTGATTTGCTGACCGTGACTTTTGTTACACGATATATAAAACGTCCGATGCATTTCTTTGGATTTCTGGGTGCGCTCGCATTTCTGGTTGGTATAATTATACTTGGTTACTTAACTGTTCTCTGGGTTCAGGGTCATTCATTAAGCAATAGACCAATGATATTTTTAGGTATGCTTTTAATCATAGTTGGTGTTCAATTATTTGCTGTAGGATTGCTTGGCGAAGTGATTGTACACAACGCGATGGATGATAGAGAATATGTAATTAAAGATAAAAGTTAAGATGGAAGATGTGTGATGGAAGGCGGAAGATGTAAAATGGTAAAACCAAATTTTAATAGTATCGTATTTATTTTTATCCGACACAAACCAAATGAGTAAATGACTTATTTCAACATTTACCAACTCCTATTATCCATCTTCCATCTTTGAAATGTACTACGATCCGATAAAGAATATTTTTGCAAGTACAATCCGCAAGTTTCCCTTTCTGAGAATTATTTTTTATAAACTTCTCGATCTGATGTTTCTTCGCTCTTGGTATGTCAGGAGAGAACTGAAAGCAATCAGAAGAAATTTCGGCAATAAAGAAATTGATATTTATGATGCTGGTTCAGGGTTTGGACAGTATACCTATTTTATGGCTGCCAAACTCAAACCTTGCCACATTCTAGCAATTGATGTTAAAGAAGACTGGATTAATGATTGCAGAGATTTTTTCAATCAAAAAAAATTTGACAGCGTTTCTTTTACTGTTGAGGATTTATTGAACATTACTCATCAATCAATATTTGATTTGATTGTATGTGTTGATGTGATGGAGCATATTGCTGACGATATTACAGTTTTCAGAAACTTTTTTACTGCATTAAAACCCGGAGGTTATCTCTTGATTAATTCTCCATCAATTTTTGGTGGAAGCGATGTCCACCATGATGAAGAAGAAAGTTTTATTGGTGAACACGCCAGAGATGGTTATTCGAAAGATGATTTAGAAAGCAAGCTTCATCCGCTTGGATTTTCAACTTACAAGTGCAGATATACGTACGGATTCTGGGGAGATCAAGCCTGGCGGCTTGGAATAAAATATCCAATGGTTTTACTGAACATTTCAAAACTGTTTCTTTTAATTTTGCCTTTATATTATCTGTTAACATTTCCGTTTACATTAATAATGATGAACCTTGATTTTGCTTCTGAGAACAAAATTGGTTCAGGAATAAATTTCATTGCAAAAAAAGAATAAAACTCTGGAAAATTATGTCAGCAAAAAAAATTACTAAGCCGGTTAAATCATCAAAGCAAGAAAAACCAACATTTATCTCAACTTTCAGTTTAAGCAATTACATTCCTGAAAAATATCATATTCTGATCTTTGCATTAGTGATATTGGCTTTATTCCTGTTTTTCTTTTCACCACTTTACTTCGGTGGAAAAACTTTTCAATCCGGTGATATTATAACGAGTATGAGTTCAAAAACTTATAGTGAAACTCATGATGGTGAGTATACTCTATGGAATCCATATGTGTTTGGTGGGATGCCCGCGTATGCTATATCTGTTGGTTATAAATGGTTTAATCTAGTTTATGTTAGTTTAAATACTGTTCGGGATATTTTCAGCAGTACATTCGTTGTTGATTATGCAAAGTGGAGTTTTTATCTGCTGGCTTTAGCGTACACTATGTTTGCTTTTTTTTACTTGCAGACAAAGCATAAGCTAATAAGTTTAATGGTTGCACTTGCAGTATCGTTCAGTACCGGAATTGTTGTTTTCCTGTTCATTGGGCACGTTACAAAACTTGTTGCTCTTTGGGTCTTCCCTGTGGTATTCCTTTTACTTTTTAATTTTCAAAAACGAATCAAGTGGCTGGAATTTTTCCTTCTTATCTTTTTTATCGACGCGATGTTTCTCGGATGGCATGTTCAGATTATATTTTACATTTTTTTCGCCGTGATGATTTACTTCATCTACTTTTTCTTCCGATCATTAAAATTAAAAGATAAACTTTTGCGCAATCAACTTGTAAAATCTCTCGTTGTTTTTGTAATTGCAGTCGTTGTTGGTTTACTGATACAATCCGATAATCTAACACAAGTTTATGAATACACACCTTTCTCGACAAGAGGGACAGAAAGTATTCTTGAGAAAGAAACCAGCCCAACAACACAATCTGAAACAGATTTTTACCAGTACGCAACCAACTGGTCTTTTTCTCCTGGAGAAGTTTTAACTTTTATTATCCCATCTTACTTCGGATTCGGTAAGTCAACTTATCAGGGTCCATTGTCTCAAAACCAATCAGTTGAAGTAAACACATACTTCGGACAGATGCCTTTTGTTGATGTTGCGATGTATATGGGAGTGATAGTTTTTTTCCTCGCACTTTTCTCGATGGTTGTAAACTGGAAGAATCCAATGGTAAGGTTTTTCACTATTCTTGCAGTTATTGCTCTGTTTATTTCTTTTGGAAGAACTTTCCCGCTGGTTTATGATTTTATGTTCAACTACTTCCCGTTCTTTGATAAGTTCAGAGTTCCATCGATGATTCTTGTGCTTGTGCAGATGAGTTTTCCTATTCTTGCTGGTCTGGGATTGGTAAAGATCATTTCTCTTAAAGAAAATCCCGATGAAAAAGTAGGTAAGATTGTTCGCAATACTTTTTATGTCCTCGGTGGAATTTTTGTTCTAACTTTGTTACTTGGTTCACCGCTTAAGGATTGGTTTATTTCAAGAGCTGCGAGTAATCCTGACAAAGGTGCGAGACTTCAGGCAATTCACGATTATATGGGAGATATGTTCCTGGCAGATATTCGTTTTGCATTCTTTTTTGCTTCTGCAACATTCGGTCTAGCTTTTGCTTTCCTGCAGAAAAAGCTTAGTGCTGATCTAATGGTTATTGCTATCACGGTACTGGTTGTTGTTGATCTTCTAAGAATTAATTATCGTGGTGAAACTTTTACAGAAAATTCAAGTATCGAACGGCTTTTTGTCAAACCAGATTATATTCAAGCAATTGATAATCTCGGGGACAAATCAATTTACCGGGTATTAAATTTAAAGCAGGATGGTTCGACCGGATCCCTAAATCAAAACGCTAATTTTCTTTCTTATTTTTTGATGTACGATATTTATGGATACTCTGGAATAAAGCCCCGCGCGATTCAGGATTATTATGACATTCTTGGTTCTCCGGCCAATCCAACTTTCTGGAGGATGTTGAATGTTAAGTATATCATCTTTGATAAAGAAATTAACTCACCTGATCTACAGCTTGTTTACTCCGGAAATAAATCCTTTGTTTATCTGAATCGTAACGCTTTACCGCGAGCGTACTTTGTTAATCAGGTAGTCCAAAAATCAGCGATTGAAATTATTAATATGGTGAAGAATACTCAGTTTGATCCGGCTTTCATAGCATTCACCGATGAAGAAGTAAAGGGAATCGAAGCTCCGGACAGTACTGCTTTTATTCGCATAGAAAAATTTGAAGATGAGCACATTCAGATTGATGCCAATGCAAGTGGAAATAACTTTTTGTTTCTTGGTGATACTTATATGACAGGTGAAACAGATTATAGATTATTAAAAGTTCATACCGGCTGGAAAGCTTTTATCGATGGCAAGGAAACAAAAATCTACCGTGCTAATCATGGCTTCCGTGGAATTGTAGTCCCGGAAGGCAATCATCAAATTGAATTTACATATCTGCCTGAATCCTGGGTTTTATCTAAAAACCTGTCACTCATTTTCAGCTCAATAATTATGATCGGCTTGGTATTTGGAATCGCTATTAATCTCAGGAAAAAATTTCCGGGGAAATCTTAAGTTGGATGATACCCGGGATAAAATAAAAACGAAGATTGATTTTTCTTCAGATTCATTCAAGAAATATCTGACCAATACATCCTGGCTCTTCTTCGAGAGAATTCTGCGGATGGGGATTTCTTTCGTCGTTACAATTTTTGTCGTCAGGTATCTCGGTCCAAAAGATTTCGGACTCTTCAGCTACGCACTAAGTTTCTTCTGGTTGTTCGCATCGTTAAGCACACTTGGACTTGAATCGATTACTACCCGCGAAATAGTTAAGTATCCGGATAAGAAGGATGAGATTAACGGTACAGTTTTTTTCCTGAGGCTAGCGGGCAGTGTCACTGCAATAATTATAATCGCGGTTACTTTATTTCTGACACGTGAAGAGACCTATTCAGCCATTCTGATATTGATACTCTCCGGATCGTTTTTGTTTCAGTCATTCTCTGTTATCGAATATTACTTCAGAGGAAAGGTAGAAGCAAAATATAATGCTTATGCTTTATCGTTCTCAGTGATTCTATCCTCGGTATTGAAAGTAGTTTTTATACTCATCAAAGCTCCATTAATTTATTTTGTTTATGCAGTTGTGTTTGAATATGGAGCGTTGGCGATTGGGCTTGTTGCAGTATATCACCATAATAAACTATCTATCTTTAGCTGGAAATATTCCAAAACATTAGCAGCATCACTTTTAAAAGATTCCTGGCCGTTGATGCTATCCGGACTTGTGGTCATGGTCTACATGAGGATTGACCAAATTATGATTAAGAATATGATTAATGATGAAGCAGTTGGATTTTATTCCGTTGCAGTCAGATTATCTGAAGCATGGTATTTCATTCCGGTTACATTATGTAATTCAATTTTTCCTGCAATAGTAAATGCAAAAAATGTTAGTATTGAATTCTACAATAATAGGATGCAGAAGTTATATGATCTTCTAACGTGGCTAGCGATTGGGATTGCTATTCCTGTTACAATATTTTCAGATCAGATAATCCTGTTGTTGTTTGGGAAAGAATTTATTTTAGCATCACCAGTTTTAACGATTTACATCTGGGCTGGGGTTGCTGTTTTTTTAGGAGTTGCAAGCAGTCAATATCTAATTAACGAGAACTTGACCAAGTTATCTTTCTACAGAACTTTTATTGGAATGATTATTAACGTAATATTTAATTATATATTAATCCCAACTTATGGAATTATTGGATCTGCGATAGCGACTCTCGTATCTTATTCTATTGTTGTATTTGTCCCTTCATTTCATTTGGAATACAAGTTTCAACTAAAGTTGATGCTTAGATCTTTGAGTTTGATAACTCTGGTGGAGCACATAAAAAATAGATACGGCAATAAAAAAAATATTTAAGGATTTAATCAGCTTTCAGTTGTACTAATATTATTTGAACACCATGAAAATACACCTATTAGCTTATTTGAAAATGATTTGAACGCTGTTTTAGAAAGGAATAATTATTATGAAGCTAAAAAACCACTTACCGTCTTTTCTCTATAATCCATCATTAAATTTTTATAACAAATTTATTAACAGGTACTATCAAAAATCTTATGCACAGGAAGGTGAAGACTTAATCTTGTATAGAATGATTTACGGAAAAATTGAGAAAGGATTTTATGTAGATGTTGGTGCTCATCATCCGAAAAGATTTTCAAATACATATTTTTTTTATGAACAAGGTTGGCAAGGGATTAATATCGAACCAATGCCAGGTAGTAAACGCAATTTTGATAAAGTTCGACCCAGAGATATTAATCTTGAGATACCAATAAATTCAACGGAAGAAGAATTAACTTATTATATATTCAATGATCCCGCACTTAATGGTTTCTCAAAGGATATATCTCTACTCAGAAATCAATCTCCTGATTATAGAATTATTAAGACTGTTAATATGAAGACTAAAACCTTAAGCAGTGTACTTAATGAACACCTTTCTGGAGGACAAAAAATAAACCTATTAAGCATAGATGTTGAGGGACTTGACATTGAAGTATTAAAGTCGAATGACTGGCGAAATTACAAACCTGATTTCATAATGGTTGAAGAAAAGGAGTTCAATATTGTTAAACCTGAGCAATCAAATATTTTTAGTTTTCTACAACAAATGAATTATCAGTTAGTAGCTAAAACACTCAGCACTTTAATATTTAGTTTGAGATAATTCTGTTGATGAGTGAATATTTTTGTACTAATTGAACGATCGTTACAAAAAACCAAACGTAAATTATTGTTAATCGACAATTGAGTGTATGGTTTTGAATCATTGCTTTTATCAATTAATTGGATTAGGTTTAATTAAGTTGTTAATTCATTAACTAATTATTAATGGGGTCAACTATGAAAAACTTAATCATTTTAAGTGGTTTATTAATAGTTTTTTCACTCCTTCAATGCACGCAAAATGTACCTACTTCACCTGATGAAAATGAAAACAATTCCGGTAAATTAATTCTGAAGGTTGACGAATCAAACGCTCCAGAAGGTATTGTATGGATAGAAGTCTTTCTTACTAGACAAGGATTCGATACCATCTCTGGAACCATGAACTTATTATCAGATTCTACTGCCGATATTCTCTTAGAGAATATTCAGGCCGGTGAATGGCATATTAAAGTAGATGCAAGTGATAGTACAAATATGGTTCTTTACACAGGAGAAACTGAGATTCAAATTTTTGCTGGCTTCACGACGCAGGTAAATTTAGTTTTAGAGCCAACAGGTGCTGGCTTTGGAAATGTTTATATATGGGTTACATGGGGTGTTCCGCCTCCGGGAAATTGGATAGACCATCCTGGAAATCCTGTTTTTTTTCCATTAGGAAATTATTGGGATTTTAGTGGCGTTGCTCAACCCAAATTATTTTTTGATAATAACTTAATAAAGATGTATTACACAGCTCAGGGTTCCCCTTATTCTGGTTACATAGGTCTTGCTCAATCAGTTGATGGAATAAATTGGAATAGACCAGTTTCTGGACCAGTGCTTTCTCCTGGTTCATATGGGAGTTGGGATGAAACTGCAGTTGCTGCCGCTACAGTTATAAAAGATGGTAATGGATACAAGATGTATTACCACGGTTGGTCCGATCCGGAGGGACCTTGGCACATTGGTTTAGCAACTTCATCAGATGGAATAGTATGGGTTAAGCATCCAAATCCCGTTATGTATGCTTCAAGTGGATGGGAATTCCAACTTGCACCATCTTGTGTAATTAAGGTGGATAGCATTTATTATCTTTATTATTTAGGTCGTGATTTACCTCAGCTTAAAATTGGGCTGGCAACATCAACTGATGGAATCAATTGGAACAGACATCCATCGAATCCAATACTTGTCGCTGATCAACCTTGGGAAGGAACAGGAGTTTATTATGCGAATGTGTACGAAAAAAATAATCAATACGAAATGTTGTATATGAATGCAGCAGGCACTGGTTTTGGTAAAGCTACTTCAGTAGATGCGATTAATTGGGTAAAAGATGAATCAAATCCATTTTTCACAAAAAATCAGACTCATAATAATTGGGCATCTTATAAAATTGCGTATCCAAATTTTATTAGAATAAATAATCACGACAGAATTTATTATACTGGATTTAATTTGAATGGTTCTCCTTATAGTATTGGGTTTGTAACGAAGTAGAAAACCTACGTTGTAGTTTATTTAAATAAATCTCTAAATCAGTATATCTGGAGGAGAATCATGAAAAATTTAATAATTTTTTCCATACTATTATTTCTTCTTTCTAGCCTTGAAAACTTTTCTCAATCATCATTCGGGAATGCTGTTGATTTCGATGGAAATGGTGATTACGCAAACACGTTCAACAACCCATATTTTCCAACAATAAACGGAACGATAGAAGCATGGGTTAAAGTTAGCAGTATATCTCTTCCCGGGGGAAATGAAGGAGAAGCATTTGTAGCAAAGAATGAAGAACAATGGAATAACGGAGATCTCTATGTCTTTTTTGATTATTCAAATGGGCGGTTGAAGTCGAGGGTTCAGAAACCACCTTCAATAGAAGTTGATGTAATTAGTAACAATAATTTTTGGCAGAACTTAAACCAATGGTTTCATTATGCGTTTACCTGGGGTGCCGGGGGAATGAGAATGTATATTAACGGCGTTTTACAAAATAGCCAGAATAACTTTAATTATTCTGCTCTGAACAACGACTATAATTTTTATGTTGGTGCACACGGTTATAGGCTTCATAGTGGACAATATGTAGTATCAGATTTTTTTGATGGTCAGATGGATGAACTTAGAATCTGGAATTATCAAAAAAATAGTCAACAAATAATTGCACTTAAGGATGCACCCTTGGATGCCGCCTACTATAATACAATTGACAGTGGTTTAGTTGGTTACTGGCGTTTTGATGTGCTGGAAGACCTTGGAATAAACAACGATGGTGCTGATGATGTGAGGGACTTTTCAGTTCTTCACAATCATCTTGATCTTGCTGGTGATGCTCATTTGGTTCAACCGGACCCTGTGATTCCTGTTGAATTAATTTCATTCAAAGCAGAATCAGCAAGTGGTATCGTTAAACTTTACTGGTCAACAGCTATCGAGTTGAATAATTATGGTTTTGAAATTGAAAGATGTGCAGAAGATAGAGATTGGAGAACCATAGGGTTTGTTGAGGGGAAAGGTACAACAACAGAGATGCAATATTATGTGTATATGGATGATTTGTTCGGAGTCAATTCGGAGAAGATTTTTTATAGACTGAAGCAAATTGATTATAATGGTCAATTTGAATATTCAACAGAGCTAGAAGTTGGAGGGCCACCCGCAGAGTTTAATCTTTTTCAGAATTACCCGAATCCATTTAATCCGGCAACGGTAATAGAATATTCTGTTCCGAATTCCAGTCCTATCTCGTTAATAGTTTACAATGCTCTTGGGCAACAGATAAAAAAATTAGTTGACGAAATTAAAAATCCTGGATACTATCAAGTTGACTTCGATGGTAGTAGCTTGCCAAGTGGATTTTATTTCTATACTCTGTCAGCTGATAATATAATCTCAACAAGGAAAATGATTCTTCTTAAATAAAACTTCCTCAATTTTTTATTTGACCCTGCATTCTTAATTATTAAAGGAGTGCAGGTTTTTTTATTATTATCTATAAACGATGAAGCATTAATATCAAATAAATTATATTTCACTGGTAAAAATTATCTATTAACTGATAGCAACGAATTTGGATAAAATAGCACCACTAGTTCTCTTCGTTTACAATCGTCCTGAGCACACCAGAAGGACTGTCGAATCTCTATTAAAAAATACTCTTGCCGGAAATTCCGAACTGATTATTTTTTCTGATGGTGCTAAGAATGATAAGGATTTACAAAAAGTTAAAACTGTCAGGGATTATATTAGAACGATAAAAGGATTTGATAGAATCGAAATAGTATTGAGGGAAAGAAATTTTGGTCTTGCTAATTCGGTCATATCAGGTGTGAATGAAATCTTCAAACAGAATGATCAGGTTATTGTAATGGAGGATGATATAGTTACTTTACCTTCATTTCTGACTTTTATGAATAAAGCGTTAATGTTCTATCAAGACAACAAAAGTATTTATTCTATTTCTGGCTATCCTTACCCCATCAAAATTCCACGTACGTATAATGAAGATGTTTTCATTTCTTACAGGGCATCTTCCTGGGGATGGGGAACCTGGAAAGAAAGATGGGAAAAAGTTGATTGGGAAGTAAAAGATTTTAGTGCTTTTATCTCAGACAAGAAAGTTCAAAACTTATTTGATAGGGGAGGGCAAGATCTCACACCGATGTTGAAAGCTCAAATAAAAGGGAAGATTGATTCTTGGGCAATCAGGTGGAGTTTTGCACATTTCACAAACAATGCTTATTGTTTATATCCAATTGTACCATTATGTAAAAATATCGGGACTGATAAAAGTGGAACACACTCATCCTCATCCCCAAAATTAGATGTTGAACTCAAAGCTTTTAATAAAGAGCTCGTGTTGGGACAAAGTCCGGAATTAAATGAGGAAATAATAAAGGAAATACAAAAACTCTTTAAGTTAACTTTAAGTAGACGAATTATTAATTTTATAAATTTTTCCTGACAGATATAAAATGAAGTGCAGAATTTGTTCCAGTGAATCAAGAGAAATATTTTCAGGTAAAATTTTAATTAAACATATTATTAAGTACTTTCACTGTACCGAATGTGATTTTCTGCAGACTGAAGATCCTTATTGGCTTGGTGAAGCTTACCAATCAGCAATCGGAATTACAGATACCGGAATTCTAAAACGCAACAACCTTTTTGCCAGGCGAAGTGCAGCGGTGATTTCTACCTTCTTTGATTCCAATAATAAGTTTCTTGATTTTGCAGGTGGTTACGGTATCTTTGTGAGGATGATGCGTGATTTCGGTTTTGACTTTTATTGGTATGATCCTTTTGCAGAAAATCTTTTCGCAAAAGGCTTCGAGCACAATAAGCAGGATAGAGTTTTACTAGTTACAGCTTTCGAATGTTTTGAGCATTTTACCGATCCAATATCGGAAATAAATAAGATGCTGGACATTTCTGGAAATATTATTTTCTCCACACGACTTTTCAAAGACACACCGCCGCAGCCATCCGATTGGTGGTATTATAGTCTGGAATCAGGTCAGCATATTTCTTTTTATTCAGCGAAGACATTAAAGCATCTTGCACGTAAATTTGATCTTCATTTAAACTCTGATAATAAGGCTTTTCATATGTTGTCCAAAGAAAAACACAATGATTTATTGTTTAAGGTAATTATCAAACTGAGTGATTTGGGTTTAACAAAGTTGTTCCAAGCCGGACTAAAAAGTAAAACAGAAGCAGACAACAAATTCTTATCTAAAAAAAATAAAAATAATTAGGATAGTAATTTTTTATAGGTATTGAGGAAGCATTCAGCATAATTATTCTTTTCTAATATCTTCATCCTGTCTCGCGAATTTTGAACATTTCTCTTCCTGAATTCCTCATCGAACAATCCTTTTTTAATTCTGGTCAACATTTCTTCACTGTTATTTGGATTAAACATAAACTCACTGCTTCCCATAGTTTCGGGCAGGGAAGTTACGTTTGAACAAACAACAGGTATACCATATCTCATAGCTTCGTAAAGCGGCCC
>JACZKK010000027.1 GCA_014860115.1 Ignavibacteriaceae bacterium | reverse complement strand
GCCATATCAACGCAGGTCTTATGAATATTTTTCATGATGAGCTGCAGTCTGGCGTCAACTTCTTCCCTGGTCCAGGGAAGTCTTTGACTGTTCTGAGACATTTCTAATCCTGATACTGAAACACCTCCTGCATTTGCTGCTTTGCCCGGTCCATAGAGAATTTTATTTTCAAGGAATATATTTACACCTTCTATAGTAGTTGGCATGTTAGCTCCTTCGCTAACTACATAAACACCATTCTTAACAAGGTTCTGTGCATCAATCCAGTTGATTTCATTTTGTGTAGCACTTGGAAATGCGCAATCTGCTTTATGATCCCACAATGGATTATGATCTAAGTATGGGTCGAATGCGGTATATACAGCGCTTTTATATTTATCAACATATTCTTTTATTCTTCCGCGTCTTACATTTTTAACTTCCATAATGAAATCCAGCTTTGCTTTATCGATTCCCGCTTCATCATAAATATAGCCGTTGGAATCAGAAAGAGTCATAGGTTTTGCACCAAGTTCAAGCAGCTTTTCAATTGTATATTGAGCAACGTTTCCGCTTCCTGAAACCAAACATTTTTTTCCTTTTAGTGTTTGATTCCTTGTTGTAAGCATTTCTGCTGCAAAATAAACGGCGCCGTAACCGGTTGCTTCCGGACGAATCAGCGATCCACCCCAATTCAACCCTTTGCCTGTAAGAACTCCGGTAAATTCATTTCTTAATTTTTTGTATTGGCCGAAAAGATAACCAATCTCTCTTCCACCTACGCCAATATCTCCGGCAGGAACGTCAGTATTAGGACCAATGTGCCGAAATAATTCGCTCATAAATGCCTGGCAAAATCTCATAATCTTCAAATCACTTTTTCCTTTAGGATCGAAATCAGATCCGCCTTTTCCACCGCCCATTGGTAAAGATGTCAAGCTGTTTTTAAATACTTGTTCGAAAGCTAAAAATTTAAGTATACCAAGATTAACTGAAGGGTGAAATCTTAAGCCGCCTTTGTAAGGTCCGATAGCGCTGTTCATTTCAATACGGTAACCGATATTGATGTGAATTTCTCCCTGATCATCTACCCACGGAACTCTGAAAATAATTACTCTTTCAGGTTCGATAATTCTTTCGAGAATTTTTGCTGAGCGATATTCGGGATGTCTTTCCAGAACAAGTGATAATGATTCAGCAACCTCCTGAACTGCCTGGTGAAATTCTGGTTGTGCGGGATGTTTGGCCTTAACTTCAGCCATTAAATCTTTTACATATTCTGACATTTTTCCTCCGGATAATTTGAAGTTATAAATTAGTTTTAGGATTATTTTCTGATAATCTTTGAAATGAAACTAAACTAATGAAGCTTGATAGGAAAGAATAGAATTTGTGAAAGTTATGTAACAGAATTTGTTACAAAATAATTTTGAATTGGCAAGTATTAAACGTAAAAATTTCTTTCAAGAAATTATGCGAGCAATTAGTAAATATAATACGGTTGTATAGCATGACTTACATAAATTTTATATTGAAATTTCAAAGCTAAATTTCAACCAGCTTATTGCGAAGTACGTATTGAGTTAGTTCAACGTTCGACTTCAATGACATCTTTTCTAAAATTCTGTTCCGATATGTATATACGGTGTTTATACTTAAAGATAATTCGACAGCAATTTCTTCAGCAGTTTTTCCAAGAGCAATATTGCACATAATCTGGTATTCCCTGTCTGATAATTTATCGTGCAGAAGTTCTTTTTCAATCCCGCCAAACTTTTCAGCAAGCTTTTCTGCGAGAGATGGATTGATATATTTTCCACCAGAAACTATTTTTCTTATTGCAATTACAAGCTCGGTTGGTGCGCTAACTTTTTTCAAATAACCCGATGCACCAGCTTTTATGGCTCGCAATCCATATTGGTCTTCGCTGAACATACTTAATATCAGAACAGGTAAATCAGGATATTGAAGCTTAATATCTTTTAAAGCCTCGAGTCCGCTTTTACCCGGCATATTAATATCCAGAACAACCAGGCTCCATTTTTCTTTTTCAAGAAGTTCCATAAGATTAGCAGCATTTTCAGCTTCACCTGCAACGACAATATCTTTTTCTTCAGCTACAATCTGCTTCAAACCCTCCCGCACTATTGCGTGGTCATCAGCAATAAGTATTTTAATTTTATTAATGACCATTTTTTAACTCATTAAAAGGAATTTCTACTTTCACAGTTGTCCCTTTACCGGCGAATCCTTCTATGTAAACTTCCCCTCCGAAAACCATTGCTCTTTCTTCCATCCCGTGAATGCCAAGAGATTTAAAATCTTTTATCTGGTCCTGAGAAATTCCTTTTCCGTTATCCTGAATTTCCAGATAAATATTGGATTGATGATTCATAAATGAAACCATAACTTTATTTGCTTCTGAATGGCGGGCAATGTTCGTTAAGGCTTCCTGGAATATTCTGAAAATCGCCGTGGATTTATTTTTTTCAAGTTCAATTTCCTGCTTCGGCAGAACCAAAGAGCATTTGATGTTTGTTAACTTCTCAAATTCTTCTGCCTGCCATTCAATTGCAGCTATCAGTCCAAGTTCATCTAAAATACCGGGTCGTAACTTTGATGAAATTTTTTGCACAGATTCAACAGAGGCATCAATCATGCCTGAAAGAGAATTAATTTTTTCCTTCAGCGGCGCCTGATTTGTGTTGAGCTTATTTGCGAGCAGAGAGATGTGAATTTTTAACGCAGTCAGAACCTGTCCAAGTTCATCGTGAATTTCCTGAGCAATCATTGTTCTTTCTTCTTCACGAACAGATTGAAGATGTGTTGCGAGTTCCCTGAGAAGCTTGCTTGTTCGCTTTAATCTTTCTTCTGTCTGCTTTCGCTCAGTGATATCTCTTGCAATCGAAAGAACAGTGGGCTTATCATTATATAAAAACAAATGGGAATTTATTTCAACAGGAATTAATTTTTTATCCTTCGCTTTGTGAACTACATCGTAAATAACATGTCCTTCTTTCAGAAGGCGTTCCATATTTAGATTAAACTCCGGCATATTTTTGGGTGATACAATTGCGGAGGGGCTTAATTGAAGAAATTCTTCTTTAGTATATCCCAATCTTACACAGGCGACTTCATTCACTTCGATAAAGTCACCATAAGATTTTTCATTTGAGAGCTGTGTAACAAAAACGGCATCGTTGGCGCTATTAAAAAGCATTTTAAATTTTGACTCACTCTCGCGCAGTTCAATTTCTGATTTTTTCCTTTCAGATATTTCTTTTATGACGCTGAGTGTTATTTTTTTTCCATCCGGCAGCGTAAGGAACGAATTTGAAAATTCAAACCAGGCTTTTCTTCCATTCCAAAGAGTGTTCTCACGTTCAAATAAAGTTTTAATTTTATTATTTCGAATGTCCCTTCGATATGCCTCGAGTGCGGGCTCTTGCTCATCACGTTTATATACTATGGAAAATGGTTTTCCCAGAAGCTTATCTTTTTCCATCTGGAAGATTTTGCAGAAAGAATCATTAACAAGCAAAATTTTTCCATCCTCATCAATAAGCCGCATTCCATCAACAGAAATTTCCCATAACTGTCCAAACAACAAGTCAATATTTGGTAAATCTTCTTTTAAAAGAAAATCATCAATCATCTTAAACACCTGGCTTTAAAATTATCCCGATATTTTTATGTCCATTAATTCTGACTGATAATGGTTCTTTAAATTGCAAATGTTTGGCAAATTCTAACTCCTGAATTGCAGTCTGCGCTAAAAGCCAATCCCAATCTATAAATCCAATTTTATGTGATGCATCAACTGTAAAATAACCAACACGGAACGAAGTAATATTCTGGAAGAAATGAGAACCTTGCGATGGCTCAACTTCAAAATCTTTGAAGCCGGATTCAACAATTGCGGCTGCACCTGAGATTTGATCCCACGTAACAGGAATACCAAGCCATGGATCGAGTGAACCCCATCTGCCTATTCCAATTAATACATAAGGTTTCTTTTCATTTAGAAGTTTTGAATTAAGCTTTGCTATCTCCATTGCCACAGCTTTACTATTGCTTCTTTCAAACTTACTGTTATCAACCATCACTAAATCATATATGTCGTCAATAGCACCGTTGCCAAGTACCTGGCTGCTCTGGCAAATAAGTTCCTCTGGCTTAAAATCTACTACTAATTCATCAAGCTCTCTGCTGATAACAAGCGGACGCATTTGCAGCATTGCAAATTCTTTTGGCTTGTCAGGAGGTAAGCTCAGATTTACGGCAAATTCAATTTCAACCGGTGAACCCATTCCCCAAGTTCCTAAACCTAAGAGCATATTTAAAATTTCCGGCAGTGGAAACATCTTATGTTTTAAAATTGGTGCAAAAGTAACAACTCTAATTCCTTCGCGCGAAATTCCATCATATACGGCTTCATCCTCAGAAGAATATGTTGATCCAACTGTATAAAGAGTTCCATCAGATTCTGATTCCAGCAGATCATATCTTTTAACCAGAGGGTCTTTCGTTGATTCCGGATGATGATCGAGCTTGCCATTTAGATCAAGAGCAAAAAAGTCCTGCTGTGCATGCATCAAAGTTTCTTTAGTTGAGAAAAACTGGAGTAAATGTTTTGGAAATCGTGGACAAAATCTTACAGTGTTACCGCCTTCAACAACAGTTTTACCAAGACCGAGAGCTACCAATGCTATTCCATCGTCAGATTTTTGAGGTGGAACAGGGTAGAAATTGAATGACTTACCAACACCTGCAAAATCAGGATAAAACTTTCCTTTATGATCTGAGCCTACAAGTCTCTGAACAATTACCGCCATCTTTTCTTCTTCCAGGCGATAAGCGGTTGCCTTCATATAGTCTTTTGCTTTTTCATGATAAGTTGAAGCATAAACTGCTTTAATTGTCTGAAGAAGCTCATCTAGTCTTACATTAATATCAGGGTTGCTGTTTGGAAGCATATAAGTTTGATATACACCAGCAAATGGCTGGAACTGTGCATCTTCAAGCAAGCTTGATGATCGTACAGCTAGCGGTTCTTTAATTATTTCAAGAAAGTCATAAAGCTTCTGCTTTATTTCTTTTGGAAAGTGAAATGCTTCAATAAATTTTTGAGTGATCTTGATATCGTTAGATTCATTAAATGCAAAGCTTTCAAGATTATTATCATACATAAAATGATCAAACACTTCTGTCCCGATTACCACTGCTGAAGGCACTGAAATCTCAATACCTTTAAATAAATATTTGATGTTATAGTTTGCAATCAATGTATTGATAAAACCAAGTCCACGTGCTTTACCGCCAAGAGAACCACCGCCAATTCTTGCAAAACTGTTTTTGGGATCAAAGGTTTCTTTTCTAAAATCGGAAATCACACCTTTTGTTCTTTCTTCAAGATAACCTACAATTTCATTTATGAGATCTTTTCTGAGATGTTCTGGTGATTCATAATCGGTTATTTTCCGTGGTCGTAGCTGATGAGCAAGATAAAATTCAGTTCTTGCTTTCAGCCATCTTGAAAAATGATTACCTTCTGCGTGATGAAGAAGACTTTCTTCCGGTATTTTTGCGATCTGATCCGCGAGCTCTCTTAGATTTGCAGCACGACCGACTGCAGTTCCATCCGAAAGTTCAAAAATGAAATCACCAAAACCAAAATGGTCGAGCATAAATTCACGGAGATCGTGCAGTAATCTTGGAGAGTTTTTATAAAGAAATGATGCACCAATCTGTTTTACTTTTGATTCCAGATCCTTATCGCTCGTTTGAATTAAGATGGGAATATCTTTATGTCTTTCTTTGACCGCTGTTGCAAATTTTAAACCTGCCTCAAGGTCACGCACTCCGTATTTTCTAAAGTTGTTATCTGTAATAATTCCAAGGACATTTTCTTCATACATTTCAAAATAATGCCAGGCTTCTTCATAGGTTGTGCAAAGAATAATCTTTGGTCTTGCTCTCATTCTTAAAAATTTATGAGTGATATTAATTCCTTCCAGAATTAATCTTTGAGACTGGTTGAAAACTTCAGTGTAAATCAGCGGCAGATAAGACGAATAGAATTTTACATTATCTTCAACAAGTATTATAACCTGAACCCCGATGTTTTGTGTATCATCTACTACGTTTAGTTTATCTTCGAGATATTTGATGATTCCGATTAGAAGATGAAAATCGCCGCTCCAGATAAAAATTCTTTCAAAGATGGAAGTGTCATAATGTGTGGTGAGTTCTTTTCTTTCTTTGTTGTCGTAAGCAAGTAGGATAATTGGCAGTTCAATCCCCATCTCTTTCACCTGGTTTGCGAATTTAACTACGTGCATATCCTCTATGTGCAGAGTGGTAATGATAAGGTCAAACTCATGATCGCCTTTAAGCAATTCTTTAGCCTCCTCACCGGTTGTTACGTGAGTTATTTCTGGCGCCTGGCTCAAGTTTAAATTTTGATATTCACTTCTTATTAATTCATACAATCTTCCGTCTTCTTCAAAGAGGTAATAATCATAAATGCTAGACACAAGAAGAATATTCTGGATCTTGAAACGCATCAGCTTCTGGAATTTTTTAAGCCTGGCGTGAAAGACGTTTTCCAGTTTGATTTCTTTAATTGAAAATTCTTTATCCATTTTAAGAGAGTAATTTTATGGTTTGATTTTTCTTACCAACTAATATAGAAAAAGGGCGGGTGAAATGCAGTTCCCAATTAACAATGAATAATTAAGAATGAATAATTATTTCAATTTTATTTAATGTTTTTTTATAAAATGCGAAATCGAAAACAAAAAGGCGATTCAATGAATCGCCCCAATTGTAAATTATAAATTGTTAATTGTTAATTAAACAAGTCCCTGATCAATCATAGCATCTGCAACTTTTAAGAATCCGGCTATGTTTGCACCGTTAACATAATTACCCGGTGTTCCGAATCTTTCAGCGGTTGTCACGCAAGTATCGTGGATTCGAATCATAATTTCATGCAGACGTTTGTCAACTTCTTCACGTGACCATGGCAGACGCATACTGTTCTGTGACATTTCAAGTCCCGATGTAGCAACTCCGCCAGCATTTGAAGCTTTACCCGGCGCATAAAGAATTTTTGCATCTCTGAAAATATTATAAGCTTCAATTGTTGTCGGCATATTTGCGCCTTCGCAAACACAGAAGCAACCGTTCTGTAATAATTCTTTTGCGTCAGCTTCAAAGATTTCATTTTGAGTAGCGCAAGGAAGAGCAACATCAGCTTTTACTTCCCACGGTTTTTTACCAGGGAAGAATTTCACTTTGAATTCTTTCGCATAATCTTCAACAATATCCTTATTGCTTGAACGCAGCTTAAGCATATAATCAACTTTTTCTCCCTTCACTCCATCGGGATCATAAATGTAACCATCAGGCCCGGAGAGTGTAACAACTTTTCCACCAAGCTCGTTAACTTTCTGAACAGCACCCCACGAAACATTTCCAAAACCTGAAACAGCAACAGTTTTTCCATCGAAGGAAGTTTTTCTTGTCTTCAGCATTTCCTCAGCAAAGTAAACGCATCCGAATCCCGTTGCTTCCGGGCGTACTAATGAACCGCCCCAGTTCAATCCTTTTCCTGTAAGCACACCGGTGAATTCATTCTTTAATCTCTTGTACTGTCCGTATAAAAATCCAATCTCTCTTGTTCCAACGCCGATATCTCCTGCAGGAACGTCAGTGTTTGGTCCGATGTGACGGAAAAGTTCTGTCATAAAGCTCTGGCAGAAACGCATGATTTCGTTATCGCTTTTTCCTTTCGGATTAAAATCGGATCCGCCTTTGCCGCCGCCCATTGGAAGAGTAGTTAATGAATTTTTAAATACCTGTTCAAAAGCTAAAAACTTTAGTATGCCGAGAGTAACTGATGGGTGAAAACGCAATCCGCCTTTGTATGGACCAATTGCACTGTTCATTTCAATTCTGTATCCGCGGTTGATTTGAATTTCTCCCTGGTCATCCATCCACGGAACCCGGAACATAATTAATCTTTCCGGCTCCACCATTCTTTCAAGAATTTTGAATGATCTGTATTCAGGATGACGCTGCAGAACAATTTCAAGTGATTCAAGTACTTCCTGAACAGCCTGATGA
>JACZKK010000222.1 GCA_014860115.1 Ignavibacteriaceae bacterium | reverse complement strand
CATTACAATTCATAAGGAGACATATATGAAAGCACTTTTTACTTTTTTTATTTTAGTATTTATTTCTTCATTTATATATTCACAAGACTTGATGAGGAACGGGGGATTCGAAAACCCTGATCATTTTGAATTTTGGACTTCTAGTGTGACAGTAACCGGTGCTTCAGTTCAACCGGTGAATACCACGGCGCAATCAGGAAGTTGGAGTGTAGAAATTAAATCCGGAACTTCTCCTATTGGAGGATGGACACAGTTGATGCAGACACTTCTGGCTCCTGCGAATAATATTGATTACAGATTAACACTTTGGGTTAAAGACTCTGTCACAACAAGTAATTTTTTAGGGGTTTATGGGTTAACTACCACTGGCGAAGTTGCTCTCGGTATTGATTCGCTTAATAATACAGCGATAACTGATCCGGATAGCGGCAGAATAATAATTACGCAAGCATTCTTTCAAAACTGGACCAGGATAAATTATTTCTTCAATTCAGGACAGGATTATACCGGTTATCTACTTAAATTTGAGGAAGCTACCGAAGGAAATTCACTTACTTTACACATGGATAACTTTGCAATTTTACCAGTTCCGGGACAAGCAACTGTTCAGGTAACTTCCCCAAATGGAGGTGAAAACTGGAGTGTTAATAGCCAGCAAAATGTAACCTGGACAAGCACGAATGTCACTAATGTCAAAATAGATTATTCAACTAACAATGGTGGCGTCTGGTTAAATGTTGTATCCTCAGTGCCTGCAGCAAGTGGAAGTTATAGCTGGACGATACCTAATACTCCATCAACACAGTGTCTTGTGCGTGTAAGTGATGCAAGCCTTGCCTCGAGATTTGATGTTAGTGATAACGTTTTCACAATACTTCCTTTAGTAACTGTTACCACTCCAAACGGAGGTGAAAACTGGTTAGCTAATAGCCAGCAGAATATAACCTGGACCAGTCAGATTATTACGAATGTAAGTATTGAGTATTCAACAAATAATGGAACTAACTGGATAAGTGTTATAGCATCAACACCTGCATCAAGCGGCAGTTATAACTGGACAGTACCATACACACCATCAACGCAATGTTTAGTTCGTATCAGTGATGCCAGTAATCCTTCAATCAATGATGTTAGTGATAACATTTTCACAATAGTTCCTTTAGTAACTGTTACTTCTCCAAACGGAGGTGAAAACTGGTTAGGTAATAGTCAGCGTAATATAACCTGGACCAGTCAAAATATTACGAATGTAAGTATTGAGTATTCAACAAATAATGGAACTAACTGGATAAACGTCATAGCATCGACACCCGCATCGGGTGGCAATTATAGCTGGACAGTACCAAACACACCATCAACCCAATGTTTAGTTCGAATCAGTGATGCAAGTAATGTATCATTCAATGATGTGAGTAATGCTACTTTTACGATAACGGCAGCGCCGATTCCAACGGTGACAGTAACTGTCCCTAATGGTGGTGAAATCTGGGTAGCAGGAACAAATCATAACGTTACCTGGACGCGAGTGGCAGTTGCTCAGATTAAAATTGAATATTCCACAGATAATGGAAGTGCATGGATTGATGTGGTTGCATCTGTTCCCTCAATAGTTGGAAGTTATAATTGGACGATCCCGAATACACCGTCAACACAATGTCTTGTGCGTATTAGTGATACAAGCAATCCCTCAGTAAATGACGTAAGTGATAATACATTCACAATTGAAGGCGGTGTTTCAGTTGAATATTTGAATTCCGGAATACCTGAAGAATATAACTTATATCAAAGTTATCCAAATCCATTCAACCCAAGCACAATGATAGAGTTCTCATTGCCGGAAGAAGTGGCAAATGTGAAGTTATCTATCTACAATGCACTAGGTGAAAAGGTAGCTGAACTTGTTAACACATCATTGGCGGCTGGTAGTTACCGGTATCAATGGAACGCAGAAAACCTGGCTACCGGAATGTATATCTACGAATTACGTACAGATAATTTTGTTTCGATTAAGAAGATGTTATTGATGAAGTAATATTAATCACTTTAAGGGCGGTCAGTAAAAGACTGCCTTTAATTTCTTAGAGTAGAAAATATTTTACAATCACAAGATCAGTTTTTCGTTAACTGTATTTGTGATTGAAAGGATAATAATTAAAGAGTAATCATTTACAAATAGATCGTTGGCTTTAAAGAAGAGCTCATTTATGTCAACCGTTTTATACAACTCTCTTTCTCAGGGATTTTCTGTATTCGCAGAAATCCATCCCACTCCATTAATTAATCTATTTTCAAACATTAAAAAAAACGGAGGAGTTATGAATGTGAGGCAGCAGCTTTTCTTGCCGGTGTAATTGCTTTACAGGAGTGTGGCATTTACTATTAACTGTAAAGCCTGAATTATAGTAAAAATTAAATAAATATTAATTTATTATTTAACAGAGGGCAAATATGAAAAAGATATTTCAATTATTCTTCGTTCTCTCTTTGGTTCTGGTGTGGTGTACAACATTTGCACAGGATGGATTCGTAAAAAAAGAAACAATTCAGCTTAACACCTCTTTAGGAAGTATTACTGAATCAATAATTATGAATCCAGATGCTGAGTGTACCGGAGCTGGGGAATTAATTTATGACGATGGTACATTTGAAAATGGCTATGGATGGAATCCAGTAGTTACTGATGGTAGATTTGTATCTTTATTTACTCCGCTTAACTATCCATGGCAATTTAACACATTCTGTTTATCTTTAACTAGAGTAGCAGCTTCACCAGTTGACTTTACTTTCGATATTGTTATGTATGATAACACTGGTGCTGGTGGCGCACCTGGTAATCAGATCGGTATTGTTTCTGGAGTGACAGCTACAAATTTACCTGTTTGGCCGACATTAGCATTTTACGATTTCGCAGTCGCTTCACTACCATCGGTAACCAGTGGCTCTGTTTATATAGGAATTAAGTATAATCCTTCTCTTGCTGCTTCACCACATTACAGTGGCGCAGACGAGTCGGCAACAACTGCTCTGCACGTTGGGTACGCATATGATGGTACTGCCTGGTCTACAATACAAACACTTTTTACTGCGTATAAGGCAATGAGTTATAGGACGCTTGGTAGCGCTCCTTTTGGCCCTGGTCCTGCTACCAATCCTAATCCTGCAAACGGTGCGACCGATGTATCAGTACCTAACATAACACTAAGCTGGACGAATCCTTCCGGTGTTACATCAAATGCAGTTTATTTCGGAACGGATCCAGGAAGCTTGACACAAATTTATTCGGGTGCCCCAATAAGTACAATTGGTCGTACAGGATTACTCAACGGCACAAAATATTACTGGCGTGTCGATGAAACTGATGGGACTGGTACAACTACCGGTGCTACATGGAATTTTACAACTGTTTGTGGAATTGTTAATTCATTTCCGTTTAATGAAAGCTTTGATGAAACTGCGTTTCCACCAATCTGCTGGGACAATATTCAGGTAAGTGGAACAGGATTATGGAAGCGTGTTACTACTGGTACTTCCCCAACTTGTTCACCTCACAGTGGCGCGGGGATGACACAATTCAATTCGTACAGTTATAGTGCTGGTACAGCAGCAATTCTAGTTACACCTCAGATTAATTTCCCAAGTGCTGCTTACGAGGTTTCGTTCTGGATGTATCGCGATCCCGGTTATGCTACACTTGCTGATAGAGTGGAAGTATATTACAATACTGCTCCCAACCTCACAGGTGCACAATTACTCGGAACTATTAACAGATCAATGACTCTTGATCCTGTAGTTGCAGTTGAAGGTTGGTATCAGTATAGGTTTAACATGCCCGCCGGAACTAGCGGGAACGCTTACATTCTATTTGATGGTATAAGCCAGTATGGTAATAACGTGTATGTTGATGATATAGTTGTCGGCCCATCTTGCTTAGTTGGTCTCCCAACAAATCCGAGCCCGGCTAATGGTGCACTAGGTGTACCAATAACTGGTACCAGCCTTGGTTGGACGAATGGTGCTAATACTACGAACGTTGAAGTCTGGTTTGGTCCTTCAGGAAGCGTTTCTAAAGTCTATGATGGAACAGCAATTACAACCTGGCCTTTGGGAACTTTAGCTTACTCAACATCTTATCTGTGGTATATTGTTTGCAAAGATGTTGGATGTAGCGTAACCGGCCCTACTTGGTCGTTTACAACAACTCAGGATCCGGCATTTATTTTCTATGAACCATTCAATACTATTGCAAACTGGACGCCTATTGGTCCTTTGGGACTTACGAACTGGCTCAGTTCAAATACAAACAATGCTGGTGGAAATGCTTCACCAGAATTAGAATTATACTGGTCACCAAGCTTCAATGGACTGTCAGAATTTGTTTCTGGCAATATCTCTACAGCTGCTGTAAATCAATTGCATGTTATGGAGTTGGATCATTATCTTAATTTCTTTGCAGTTCCAGGTCCATTCCTGGGTATAGGCATTTCTTATGATAATGGTGCTTCATATTTAACCATCTGGGAATTTGAATCCGTAGCAACCGTTGGTCCTGAACATATCTCTGCATACTTTACACCGACTGCAAGTCCATTTCAGTTAGTTCTATATTGTAATGGAGACTCATATAATATCAACTATTGGTTCGTAGATGATATTACAGTAACATTACCATTAGCGAATGATGTGGGAACATTTTCTGTTGATGTGGCATCCACAATAGGTCCTGGTACTATAGCACCACAAGCAACGGTCAAGAATTTTGGAGCTAATACGAACACATTCAATGTTCAGATGACAATCGATGGATACTCATCCACTAAAACTGTTACCAGTTTAGCACCCGGAGCCACTCAGCAGGTAACATTCGATAACTGGAATGCTACGATTGGAAATTATAATGTAAATGTATGTACACAATTAGGCACAGATCAAAATACTGCAAATGATTGTTTATCTAAAGTAGTTAATGTAAGTAATGCTTACTGGTCAAGCGGAAGTTTAATTCCTTCAACTGCTGCTACATACATGGGCAGCGGTGCAGCGTCAAATGGCTTCCTATTTAGTATTGGTGGTAATACAAATTCAGGTCTTAATACTGAAGGTGCTAAATACGATGTTGCAACTGATACTTGGACTCCAATAGCACCTTTACCTGCTGGACGCGGTGTGTTTGCCACAGCTATCGTGGGTAATTATCTATATGCTATCGGTGGTTATGATAATTCGAGTGTCTGCCAATCAACAGTATATAGATATGATATTTCTGGAGATGTCTGGACTACAGTAGCATCATTACCAGTTACACTTGCGTGGAGTAAGGCAGTAGCTTACAATAATAATTATATTTACGTTGCTGGAGGTTATGATTGTGCAAGCGTAGTACAAACTGTATATCTTTACAATATTTCCACGGATACATGGACAACTGCAACACCAATGCCTGCCGCAAGATTTGGCGGTGCATTTGGTATAACTGGCAATAAGCTTGTATATGTTGCAGGTGTCGATTTGACTCTATTATATACTGATGTGTATGTAGGCACAATTGATGGAACAGACCCATCAATAATTACTTGGGCAACAATGATGAATCCTTATCCGGGTTCGGATAAAGAAGCTTATTCATTTTATAGTGGGAACATGACTGAACAGATTGCTGATCTATTAAAGGGCAATAAACTTGCCGAGGCTACTCCTTATCCTCCGGGAACAATGTTCAAATTTGATGCTGCGACCTGGGGTACGGATGCCATTATAGTTGCTGGTGGCGACCCAACGGCAGGTTGGGTTCCTGCAAATCCGAATCCTTGTTATGTTTACAAACCTGCAACAGATACCTGGATTCAGCAAGCTGATGTACCGATTCCGATTCTTGGCGCTTCACTTGGTAGTGTTAATAGTGGTACAACCTGGAAACTTATTGTTGCGTCGGGATATACAGGCTCAGTTGTAATAGATGCAACACAAATATTTACTGATATATTAGGTAGTTCAGCAACATTCCAGCTCACAGTAAATATAGCCAATGGATGGAATATGGTATCAATACCAGGCTTACATCCAACGGATCAGAACGTAAATACCTGGTGGGCATTCAGAGATCCGGGAGCAAACGTATTCAGATACGCTGGTGGATATCAGTCAGTAACAGATGCGGTACCTGGGATCGGATACTGGATGAAACACGCTGGCGCCAGAGTCTACAATACCGGCGAGGAATGGCCGGCAGGCGGAATACAGACAGTTGCTCACGATCCTTTAGCAGGTGCATCAGGTTGGAATCTGTTTGGAGGCTATGAGTTGAGTGTGACTGCAGCTAATGTATCAACAAATCCTCCGGGATTACAAAGTGGACCAATCTACAGGTATTCAGGTGGATATGCAGTGGCAACTACTTTGGATCCAGGATATGGATACTGGATAAAATTGACAGGCGCAGGACAAATAATAATTCCTGAAACAATGGCAAAAGGTGAAGTAGAATACTTTGCTGAAGATTGGGGAAGAATAATCCTTACAGATGCAACGGGAATAAATTATACGTTGTATGCAGTAAAGGGTGAAGTCAATCTTGACAATTATGAATTACCCCCGGCACCACCAACAGGAATGTTCGATATCAGGTTCAGCAGTGGAAGGATAGCAGAAGATCTGAACAGTGCAATAAAGACAATCGATCTGAATGGAGTAACATATCCATTGACAGTAAGAGTAGAAGGAATGGATATCAGATTGATGGATGAGACAGGAAAGAATGTAAATGTAAATCTGAAAGCAGGAGAAGATATAGTAATCAGTGATGCTACAGTAATGAAACTGATGGTATCAGGTGAACTAATACCTGCAAAGTATGCACTTGAGCAGAACTATCCGAATCCATTCAATCCAAGCACGGTGATAGAGTTCTCATTGCCTGAGGATGTGGCAAATGTAAAACTCTCGATCTACAACACATTGGGAGAAAAGGTAGCAGAGTTAGTGAACACAGCATTGACAGCTGGTAAGTACCAGTATCAATGGAATGCACAAAACGTTGCAACCGGAATGTATATCTATGAATTGCGAACTGATAAATATGTATCAGTAAAAAAGATGTTACTTTTGAAGTAAGCAGTTCGTTTAGGAGCCCTGCGGCAAGCGGGGCTCTTTTAATAAGTTATTATTAGTGAAATTTTAAGTTGAAGAGGGGAGCTAAATAAATTAGACGAATTATTTTTTATACCAGATAAAGTAATCCCTCTTCTTATTTATATGTTGCTGTGATTGAAATTCAGTATTAAATAAATATTATCTCACAATGACCAATTAAATATTATGGTGATTCATTGTACGAAATATCTCAACATAGGGATTCTATTGATTAGATCTTATAAATCCTTGACTATCAGATATTTTGTAATGTGAATTAATCAACCGTTTTATTCTTAGAAAAAAATAAAATCAAAATGAAAAATTTGTTAATTCTAGTAATTTTTTTGTTAATCGCTGGAAATCTTATTAATGCCCAAAGTAATCTTTGGATTGATATTCCTGAATCTCAGATAGCCGTAAAGGGTGAGCGATATATTATTCCAGATTTGTATCGCACGATAAAATTAAATGTAGACCTGGTCCGAGCCCTACTGAAATCAGCCCCGATAGAATTTACCCAGGAAGTTATTGAAGGAAGAAGTGAAATAATTCTTCCTATGCCTGACGGGACTTTTCAAAAATTTAGGTTTTGGGAATCACCAACAATGGAGCCTGAACTTCAGGCTAAGTTTCCTGAGATAAGAACATATACCGGGCAGGGAATAGATGATCCTTACGCAACATTGAAATTCGATCTTACTCCCCACGGTTTTCATGCTCAAGTTCTTTCACCAAACGGAAGAGTTTTTATTGATCCACATAATATGGGTGACATCAATCATTATATTTCTTATTACACAAAAGACTTTAATAAAGCCGATGTTTTTCAATGTGAACTTATGTTTGATGAATATAGTTTACCAGAACATGATTTTTATGCAGATGCACCTGTTCCACCGACAGGACCTCAATTAAGAACTTACAGATTAGCAAATGCTGCAACAGGCGAGTATACAATTTTTCACGGGGGAACTGTTCCTTTGGGTATGGCAGCCGTTACAACAAGTGTAAACAGAGTGAACGGAGTTTATGAAAAGGAAGTTGCAGTCAGAATGGTTCTCGTCGCAAATAATAATTTAATAATTTACACCAATCCCAGCACCGATCCATATACAAATAATAATGGTGGTACAATGTTAGGACAAAACATAAGCAATCTTAATTCGGTAATAGGTAGTGCAAATTATGATATAGGACATGTTTTCAGCACAGGTGGTGGAGGAGTTGCATATTTGGGATGTGTTTGTACGAGCAGCAAAGCTGGTGGAGTTACCGGTTCATCTTCACCTGTGGGTGATCCTTTTGATATTGATTATGTAGCTCATGAAATGGGACATCAGTTTGGTGGTAACCATTCATTTAATGGAACCGCAGGTTCCTGCAGTGGAGGAAATAGAAACGCATCTACAGCTTATGAACCAGGAAGCGGTTCAACTATAATGGCATATGCCGGCATTTGTTCACCTCAAGATCTTCAGCCGCACAGTGATGCTTATTTTCATGTAATCAATTTTGATGAAATCCGAAATTATACAAACACAGGTAGTGGAAACGGATGCGCAGTCATAACTAATACAGGAAATAATGCACCTATAGTAACAGTTCCTTCCGGGGGATTTTATATTCCGAAGAGTACTCCTTTTGCTCTAACAGGCTCAGCAACTGATCCAAATGCTGATCCGCTAACATATTGCTGGGAAGAATTTGATCTTGGTCCTGCAGGCGCACCCGGAGTTCCTTCTGGTAATGCACCAATATTCAGAAGCTTTAATCCTGCAACTACATCGACGAGAACTTTTCCAAAACTTTCAGATCTGTTAAACAATACACAAACAATTGGAGAGATTCTTCCTACCTATGGAAGAAATCTCACATTTAGATTAACAGCAAGAGATAACCGAGCAGGCGGGGGCGGAGTGGATTATAGTCAAATGTCCACTTTTTATGTTGATGGAAACTCGGGACCATTTCTAGTAACATCGCCAAATACAAATGTATCGTGGTCAGGGAATAGTCAGCAAACAGTTACCTGGAATGTAGCAAATACTTCAACGTCTCCTGTCAATTGTGCCAATGTGAAAATACTTTTATCAACGAACGGAGGAAATAATTTTAATACGGTACTGATTGCAAGCACGCCAAATGATGGATCAGAAATAATTGAGCTTCCAAATCTGCCAACCTCACAAGCAAGAATTAAAGTTGAAGCAGTTGGCAATGTGTTTTTTGATATTTCGAATACGAACTTCACTATAGTTAATAATCCTATTATAATTAATGATCCCGGTTCGTTAACTGCGCAGTCAATAAGTTACTCTCAAATAGATATTTCATTCACACCAAACGGAAATAATAACAATGTAGTAATAGTATGGGATTTAAACGGAACATTTACAACACCTGCGGGGACACCACCGTCAATTGGTCAACCATTTGCGGGAGGTACATTACTATATAATGGAATTACTTCACCAGTAAACCATACAGGATTGATTCAATTAACAACATATTACTACAAAGCATTCTCATACAATGGAACAAATTATTCACCGGGAGTTACTGCAAATGCAACTACTCAGTCTGCACTAGATTTTGGCGTAGACTTACTTGTGTTTGACGACTGTGCAAATCAGGTTCCACTAGTATTTGGCACAGCCCCCGGTGCAACGGATTGCTATGATATTGGATTAGACCAATCAGCACCACCACCACCACCAGTAGGAGCCTTCGACGGAAGATTTTCCAGTTGCGGTGAGCACTGGTTTACTGATATCAGAGGAACAAATACATCAGGAGAAAGAATCTGGACAGTACTTTACACACCAGCCAGTGATTGCTCACCGGCAAGCTTCAGCTGGAACCCAGCACAGCTGCCGCCGACAGGATATTTTCATCTTGTTGATCCGATATACGGAAACCTTGTAAATGTAAATATGAGGACGACAAATCAGTATACAGATATGACAGGTCTTGGACTTGGACAACTGCAG
>JACZKK010000221.1 GCA_014860115.1 Ignavibacteriaceae bacterium | reverse complement strand
CTATAATTGGAGCCGTTCCCAAAAGTAAAATAGTTGAAAAGCTCAACGCAGCGCTTTAAGTCTTAATCACTCAAAAAATAATTTCTGTTCAATGAAAAAAATCCTAATCAGCGATTCCGTTGATGAAAAATGTACTGAGTTTCTGAAGTCTGCTGGATTTGATGTAGACTATAAAACTGATTTTTCAAAGGATGAATTGTCAAATGTTATTGCTGATTATAATGCCCTGATTGTAAGAAGCTCAACGCAAGTTGATGCGGATTTGATTGAGAAGATGCAAAGCATGGAAGTTATTGGCAGGGCAGGTGCGGGTGTTGATAATATTGATGTGAAATCTGCTACTCGCAAAGGAATTCTTGTAATGAATACTCCTGGCGGAAACACGATCTCTGCTGCTGAACATACAATTGCTCTTATGCTGGCGGCATCCAGAAAAATACCACAGGCAAACATATCTCTTCATCTTAAAAAATGGGACAGAAAAAGATTTCAAGGTTCTGAATTATTTGGCAAGACTCTCGGGCTGATTGGACTTGGTAAAATTGGGAAGGAAGTTGCAATCAGAGCAAAGACATTTGGGATGAAAATAATTACGTACGATCCCATAGTTTCTGCAGATGCAATTTCTGATCTGGATATTCAACTTGTTATGCTTGACGAAATTTGGAAAAATGCTGATGTCATTTCTGTACATACTCCTCTGAATGATCGGACAAAACATCTGATTTCTCAAAGTGAACTTTCAAAATGTAAAACAGGCGTTGTGATAATAAACTGTGCTCGTGGTGGAATCGTAAATGAGAGAGATTTACTAAAGGCATTAAAAGACGGAAAAGTTTCTGCAGCAGGTTTAGATGTATTTGAATCTGAACCACCTGACTTTAGTCTTGGATTAATTCAACATCCTTCGGTTGTTTGCACACCGCATCTTGGTGCATCAACAGATGAAGCTCAGCAGAAAGTTGCTGTTCAAATTGCAGAACAGATAGTTGTATATTTCAATAATGGAACTACGGCAGGAGCCGTTAATGCATCTGCATTAAAAGAAATATCAAATGAAAATCTTAAAGCGTTCTTAAAGCTTGCTGAAGTGCAGGGAAAAATTCTTTCACAGATCCGGAAGGACTCGCTGCAAAAACTTACAATTAGTTTTAACGGTGAATTATTTCGCAGCACTGTCAAATTATTATCTACTGCGTTACTAAAAGGATTTCTTTCCGAAGAACTTGATTCTACGGTTAACTATATAAACGCTCCGGTGTTAGCAGAAGAAATGGGAATTGTTTTGGAGGAAATAGTTTCTACTGATCATAGCGAATATCACAATCTTATAGAAACAAAAATTTTAACTAACTCAGGTGAATGGAAATTTTCGGGCACTGTATTCGGAAGCAATGAACTGCGCATAGTTGAAATAAATAATTATCCTGTTGAATTCAAACCTGAAGGCAACATTTTAATCTATAAAAATATTGACAAACCAGGTATGCTTGCATCAGTAAGTAGGGAGTTATCGTTATCAAATATTAATATCGCGAGTCTTTCTCTTGGCAGAAAATCAGAGGGAGATTACGCATTAACAATTGTAAATATTGATAGTCCAATAAATGAAGAAGTTAAGAATTCGATTTCAGCGATAGACGGTATAAAGGATATTTACATGGTTTGCATTTAATTTTAGCGGAAAAATCGATCTCTTGACATTTTTATCAAAAAAGCTTATTTCTAAACCAGAAAATAATTCGTAATTCAAAGCTTGACAGAGAAAATAAGGAGTGTTATTTTGACCCAGTATTTTAATTATTTTTCAATTGTGGGGTCATCATTCACAATATTTTTATTGAAATTAAAGATTTGTTGAAAGAATCTTTCTTAATTAATTCATCCATAAATAAATAAAAGGAGAGTAGCATGTATAAACTTACTGCTTTACTCATTACTGTTCTTTTAATAGGGTTCAGTGTAACCCTCGCTCAGGATGCTCGATCCAGAGTTGAGCCCAAGACCGTTGTTTCCGGTATTGAAATGGGTCAACCCGTAGAAGTTGATGCTTTTACTTCTGAGCCAGTTTCTTTTGGTCCAGTTAATTCTGGAAGCCTTGTATGGACTGTAAACAACATTACCGACAGACAATCAGGTTATGATTTGCAGTCAAATGGATCTACCCAGGAGGTTTGGTATGATCTTAATAATCCTGGATATGTTCATGCAGTTTTCACCTATTCAGGTGTTTGTGATAATGCCTGGGCAGACAGAACCTGTTTATATTTTGGATCTACCGATGGCGGTGCAAACTGGTTTGAATTAGGTGGTGTGCCGGTTAATAATGGAACCACTGGTCGTTCAGGTTTCCCTTCAATAATTGGTACCTCAACAGGTGCTGCAGTCATTGCAAATCACAACAATGCTGAAACACCAACAAGATCTACTGTATTTATTGATAATTCAGCATTTGAATATAGTTTTACAAATTATGCCCCTCCGGCAGCTCCATTTAATAATGGTGACCCTATTTGGCCTTTGCTTGCTATAAATGCGAGCGATGATATCGTTTTCGCTTCATCAGTAAATACTGGAGATAGTTTTTATGTTAATACATTGAGTGGTGGTGTCTTCTCTGGCTGGCAAGTATTTAATGGTGATCAGGCTGAAACCCATTCATTGAATTTTTCTGATGGCGGCAAAGTTGGATTAGCATGGGTAGGTGGAATTGGCCAAGATGGCAATGTTACTTACATAGAGTCGACTGATAATGGATTAACATGGTCAACCCCACTCACAATTTTTACAGCTATTCCGGATCCAACATTGCCCACAGATATTTATGGACCGATAAGAGGTGTAAATGTTAATTTTTATGGTGAAGAACCGGTTGTAGTTTTTGAAGCTGGCTGGCAGACTACTTCTGCTACATATTATCCCGGTAGAGAAGCTGATATCCGTTTCTGGTCACCTAATATTAACGGTGGTGTTCCAAAAGTTATTGCAGACTCTAATAATGTTGGCGGTTTCTTTCCTAATTATGGTGTGTCTGATGTTATGTGGCACATGGCCAGACCAGTAATAGGTCGTTCAGAAATGCACGATTATTTATTTGTTGCTTTCCAAACAACTACTGGTGAATATTGGCCAGGAGCTTCAAGCGCAGATTCTACTGCATTTTTCCGTGGCATGTTTATGTATAGCACTGACGGTGGTGAAACATGGACAGACCCCGAACAATTTACTCCTACATCTACACCTCCTATAGATTTCAGTTTTGCGAGTATAACTCCGGTTGCTCCTGTTGCAGCAGCTCCAGATGATGATATAATTACTGTTCATCTTGCTATGCAGGGTGATCCTATGCCTGCAAGTACTGCAAACGGCTGGGGAATAATGCCTCCAAGCATTACAGCACAGTATTATCACTTTACGACAGAGATATTAGTTGTTGGAGTTGATGATGAAATAGTAGCTAACAATTTTAACCTTGAACAGAATTATCCGAATCCTTTCAATCCGAGTACAACTATAAAGTACACTTTAGGTGAGAGAAGTGCTGTAACATTGAAGGTTTATGATGTTCTTGGAAATGAGGTTGCTAATTTAGTAAATACAACACAGGAAGCTGGACAGCACTCAATTAATTTTGATGCTTCCAGTCTTTCATCAGGATTATATATATATACACTAAATACTGGAAACTTTACTTCTTCAAAGAAGATGATGTTACTCAAGTAATTTAGTCATGAAATTTTTATGAAAAACGGGTGGGTTTTCCAATTTAATCATTGGTAAATTCGCCCGTTTTTTTTTACAAGCGTTTTTGTTCTTTTTTATAATTCAGAGATTAACTCAGAAGATTATTTAAACATTTCGTGGAGAAGAGATGAAAAAAATATCTACAAATCTTCTGGCATTTTTAGTCTTTCTGCTAAGCTCAACCTCAATTTTTGCTCAAACGGGAGTTGGCAAGATGAGTGGTAAAGTTTTAGATGCAGATACTAAAGAACCTTTGATTGGTGCAAACATAATATTGTTGAACACTAATCTTGGGGCTGCCACAGACATCGATGGAAACTACTTTATACTAAATATTACTCCCGGAACCTACGAAGTTCGAATCAGCTATGTAGGTTATGCCCCTAAGACAATTCAGGAAGTGAGAGTCGTTGCAAACATCACTTATGAATTGGATGTTGAGCTATCCACTGACTTTACTTTGGAGGATATCATTGTTGTCGACAAGAAATTCTTCGAGGCAAAGTCTACCAACACTGTTAAAGTAATTGACTCCGATCAGATTTCAAGACTGCCAGTTCGTGGTATTCAGAATCTTGCATCGCTGCAATCAGGCGTTGTTGTACAGGAAGGCAGCGGCGGACAGGAAGGAAACGCTACAATAAACGTTCGCGGTGGCAGAGGTAGTGAAGTCCTTTACATAGTTGACGGTGTTCCTCAGAACAATCTTTATAACAGAGGAACGGTTGCACAGGTAAGTAACACTGCAATTGACCAGATATCATTTCAGGTTGGCGGTTACGAGGCTAAATATGGACAGGCACAATCTGGTATCGTGAATGTTACAACAAAATCTGGTCAGCCATATTACAATGTGTTTTTTGATCTTATGTCATCTGATTTGTTAAAGACAGATCCTTCAGGCTCCAACCTATATTCAGGATCGTTAAGCGGTCCAATAATTCCCGGAATACCTGAGCATACAATATTCTTATCGGGTGAAAGAGGATGGTATAGAGATGCAGATCCACCCGCAGTTCCACTTGAATTTTATACACTTGAAGATGGGACTATATTAGATGAGCCAATAGTTTATGAGACGGTTCCTAATAACCCTTCAAGCATTTGGAGATTCAGCGGCAAATTGAATTCCCGGTTCAGCGGATGGAATGTTCAATTAAGCGCATTACTGAATGATAGGATTTCTAAAAACTCTAAAGGTGGAACTATTCCAAGATATTATAAGAACAGTTCTCAGTTTTTAGAAGAAATTGATGAATCGAATGATTCTTATAGTCTGAGAGTATCTCAAACTGTAAGCAATAGCACATTTTGGAATTTGAACCTTGGGTACAGAATGTTTGAATACCAACGCTACAATCCTTATCTAAAAGGATCAGAGAATCAGATTCTTTATGGAGACAGTTTGTGGTGGGCTAACGAATCTGGTATGAATGTTACCCTTTTAGGTGATGGGCGCAGAACGAGAACAGAAGACGTAAACGGTGTTTACAGACCTTATGGATATTCTAGTGGTCTTTTCCAGCAGAGAGAAGATATGAGAATAGGTGCAGATTTTGATTTAACATCACAGCTTGATAATCACTTGTTGGAATTCGGTTTCGGTGTTGAACAGCATACTGTTAGAGGTTACGGAAACTTTGCTTATATTGTTGCCGGCACTGATCCCACTCAACCAGATTATATCAGGTTTGCTCAAAACCAACCCTTCGTGTTTGGTTATGATGTAACAGGAAATACAAAGACTACTTCTGATGATCCCGCATCGCTTGATTGGTTTGCTGATCCAAGTATTCAATCTCATCCATCCATGGCTGAGTTTTTAAGGCCGAGAAAGCCAATACTAGGTTATATGTATTTACAAGATAGATTCGAATTGCAGGATTTAGTTTTGAATCTTGGTATAAGAATGGATTATTTCGACATTAAGTCTCATGAACTTATTGATCCTTCTTTACCTTATGCAAAAGGTTTAGATCCGAATCAATTTGACATCGAAGACTTTAAAATAAAGGATGTTGAAGTAAAATTCTCTCCAAGAATTGGAATCGGATTCCCTGTAACTGAAGCAACAGTTTTTCATGCTCAGTATGGAACATTTTTCCAGACACCCGAGCTTAATGATATGTATGCTGGTCCTTTCGATTATAACCAGTATATCACAATGTCACCTCAAAATAGTTTTAATGGTGGATTAATCAGCGAAGAAACCACTCAATACGAAGTAGGTTTCAGACAGTTATTAAGCGCAAATTCATCTCTGAATATAACTGCTTTTTATAAAAACACTAAGTCACTCGTGAATGTTGAAGTTAGTCAATATCAACGTACGGAGGGCGGTGAAACCATTAATGCAATCGGTTCTCAAAACGCAGACTTCGGAACGATTAAAGGATTTGCATTCTCTTTTGATGTTACAAAGTTAAGTTATTTCAGTGCTTCATTGCAGTATACATTGTCATTTGCTGATGGAACCGGTTCATCAACTAATTCCAGTCAGACTGCCGTATTCAGAAATCTCGATAATCTTCCTCCAAAAGTTATCGCTCCACTAGCCTTCGACCAGAGACACACTGCCATAGCGATAATTGATTTTTACGTACCAGAAGGTGAACTTGGCTTCTTTGAGTTGTTTAACGCAAATGCAATATTAGCATATAGCAGCGGAAGACCATATACGCCGGTCGATCAATGGGATATTCTTGGAGATGCTGGATTGGTAGCAGATAATACTGGCTATATCAACTCAGCTTATGCACCGGGTAGCTTCAGGATTGATCTGAAGGTTGAAAAAGGATTCCCGATTGGTAGTTTCTATTTAACTCCTTATGTCTGGATTGAAAATCTTCTTGATTCGGATAATATCACAGGAGTTTGGAGATCTACCGGAAGCCCATATACAACTGGCTGGTTAAACGATCCTGATGCGCAGGGTAATATTCAGCAGATCGGAGAAGGCTATGTCAAAGATTATGAAACACTGGAAAAAGACCCGAATAATTTTGGTATACCGAGACTTATCAGACTCGGACTCAAGTTGAATTTTGATAGAATTACTTTCTAACAAAAATTTGATTTTAATTACAAACAGGATGATTGAAATGAAAATAAAAATTAAATACAGTTATAAATTGCTGCTTCTTTTTTTAGGGGCAGCATTTATTGCGTTTGGTTTTTTAGGAGACGATAACAACGGTGTTCGTACTCCTAAACCAATTTATAAAATTACCGGCACGCAAGAATCCGGTAAGCAGGGAGATGCTTACGGTATGAATGTTAACAACATCTGGATGCCTATGAATCGAAGGGGTATAATCGCAGATGTAAATATTCCCCCGAATGGTAGTCTTGGACAATATGCCGGAGGTGGTTTCCTCTTTTCCTCGGGGTTCTTCCTTAGCGGTTATAAAGGTGGAGTGCTTTGGGCAAATGCTGCTGCTTCGGCTAGCCTTGTGGAGGATTATGTTCAAGGTGTTGTGGATGGTGAGAATGATCCAAACGCTGTTATATATGTTATTAACTCTCAAGATGAACCGTTTGGGCAAAGCTGGCAGGATTGGGCCGATGCTGTTGCTTTAGGTGCTGATTTTGTCGACGGTGATGGTGATGGGATTTACAACCCTGTTGATAAAAATGGAAACGGTTTGTACGATCCTGACGAAGATATGCCGGACTTAATTGGCGATGAATTAGCCTGGTGTGTTTACCACGATGGATTACCCGTTGCTCAGCGTAGATGGAATACATCGATTGAAGCTGGTATTGAAGTAAGACAATCAGTTTTTGCATTTGCATCTGCCGGAGCTATAGGAAACATTGTTTTTGTACGTTATAGAATTAAATACGTTGGTCTTACACCGACTGATCCTGATCAACTTACCGAAGTCTATTTTGGCGCCTGGGCAGATCCGGATCTTGGCGATGCCACTGATGACGTTATCGGTGTTGATGTACCTCGAAATTCAGGGTATACTTATGGAAATGGGCCGGATGCCCAATATGGAGCTCAGGTTCCGTGTTTTATGATAGACTTTTTCTCTGGGCCACGCGCTTACATAGCTGGAGTTACCTATATAGATAATAACGGGAATAATGTCTATGATGATGGGATAGATACTCCTCTTGATACTGCTCATTCAGTTCAAGGACAGATAAAAGGTATTGTTGAATACCCCGGAGCAACGAATCTTCCTATATCATCATTCGTTGTTTATTTTAATGGTGTTGCCGCTCTTGGTGATCCTAATGATAAAGATGAAGCAAGAAGTTATGCCCTTGGTTTCGACAGATTTGGTGAGGAAGTTGACCCTTGTAATTTTGCCTTTGGTGAAGTAAGAGGCGGAGTTGACTGTGCAACTGTTGACTCTCGATTTTGGTACTCAGGTGATCCGGTAACTGATGTGGGGTGGATTTGTAACCAGAATCGTGACGTACGCCAGATGACAAACACCGGCCCATTTTTACTTAATAAAAATGAGGAGAACGAAATTGTCATTGCATATGTAGTTGGTCGTGGTTCAGATCCGCTTGATGGAATTACTAAAGCCCGCGCAATTGATGATGGTGCTCAAAATATATTTGATCTGAACTTCCTGGCACCAACACCACCTCCAGCTCCTCAAGTAACATTATCTTCCAGTGATGATTTTATTGATATAAGCTGGGAAACAAGAAATCAAGTTGGATATAAGAGTGTAACACCTACCTGGGATTTAGGATTCGAGGGATACCAGATATGGGCTTTCAAAACTAATATACCTGAAGATATAGTGTCAGGTCAGCCGAATTCAGTTCTGCTTGCCAAATACGATCTCGATAATTTTATTGACAATATTTACAAGGAAAATTCTGAAACAGGAGGAATTGAACTTTTATACGAAGTTTCTTCTCCTGAGTTTCAAATGGATTCTGCTCTCTACGTTGATCCTGCAACAGGGAGAATAAGATTAAGAATTTTTAATGATCCTTTCTCACCGAACACTCCGGTTGTTAAGGGAAGACCTTATTACTTTGCGGTAACAAGTTATGCGCTTAATTACCTAGCATTGGTTTATAAAGCCGGACCTGAAAATCCTGTCGGAACACCCGGTGATTACTACTTAAGCTCTTTTGCTTTTGCCCAGGAAGCAGAAAATATCAGATCGATCAGATCTATTGTAGTCGGTGAAAGTGCAATTAATCCACCTGTAGCTGTTCAGCCTGCAAACAAAATAAGTGGCGCATCACTTGGAAATGTTGGCTACGATGTTATTAATAATCAAGATCTTACCGGTCATAATTATGAAGTAACTTTCTTTAAAGATTCTTCATCGATTCCTTATTCAATGTTTTGGAAACTAACCAACCTTTCAACGGGCACTGTCCTGGAAGATACGGGTAGATTATATAATTATGGATTACCTGTAGTAAATCAGGAAATTACAGATGGATTTATCACTAAAGTTGAAAGACAGAATGCTACGATTGGCCTACCAACCTACACTGGTGAAGTCTGGTATAATTTTACTCGTAGTCCTATTGATTCCCTCAGAGGAAGAGGAATCTGGTATATGGGTAAGGATTTGGTTACAGAGGAGCCTTCTTATTTGTTCTTACCTGAGAATGAAACCACACCATATCCATTCAGACTTAATTCTAATCGTGATACTGTAAAAAGTACATACCTGACTACCAATAAATTACGGAAAGTTGAACTTCGTTTCGGTGAGGAGGGTTTTGGGAAAGCATATAGATATATAAATGGTTATAAAGCTGCCGGTCCCGGACAAGTTGCCAATAATCTTTTTCCATATGCCTCAAAGATAACCAGTACCGATACAGTTGGTAAAGGTCCAATTGGTAAATGGGATGAAGTTAATAACAGAGCAATGGGATATGTTGATGTTCCATTTCAGGCATGGGTTGTTGATGAACAAAATAATGAAAACTATCAGGTGGCAGTAGGGTTCATTGAATCTAAAGCAAAAAGTGCTTTCTTTTCAAAAGGAAACCCCGATGGTATTTGGGATCCCGGTACTTTTATACCTGAAACTGGTGAATACCTTATAATTTTTGATTCTCCTTACGATCCGGACGGTAATCAGATTGAATTGACTGGTGGAGAATTCCAAACTGGCAGTGGTCCGGTAACTATTTGGGCAGATTTTGTTCGTTGGTATCCAGCGTTACCTTTTATTCCTGCCGATGCTCAAGGCATTACAGATGAACAGAGATCTGTATTTAATTCTCCTTGCCTTAGCACCATGTATCTGCTTGGGTTGGCAAGAATAGATTCAACGTCCTGGTTTACACCCGGAGATGTTATGACTATCCCTCTTGATGTTTATCCTTACACAGAAGAGGATGTTTACCAGTTCAGTACGCTTGCGGGTACGACTGTAACGGAAGAAGACGAACGTGCGCGCTGGGAGAAAGTAAATGTGTACCCGAATCCTTTATTCGGATATAACACATTATCAAATTACTATTCCAATACACCTGATGAACCGTTTGTTACCTTTACAAACTTACCTGAAGATGTAACAATTAAGATATATTCTTTATCCGGAACTCTTCTAAGAACTCTCACAACTGATGATAAAGATTCACCAACATCACCATTTTTACGCTGGGATTTGCAAAATGAATCTGAATTGAGAGTAGCTTCAGGAATGTATCTTGCAATAGTAACAAACCCAAAGTATGGTGATAAAGTATTGAAGTTTGCAATAATAATGCCTCAGAAACAAATACAAAGGTTCTAACTAAATTTAAGATTGGCAGGTATATAAAATGTTGCCTGCCATCTATTTTAAGTTAAAATAGTGGAGTTTAAAAAATGAAAAAAATAATACTAATACTGATCCTGATTGCAACTTCAATCTATGCAGGTGATGTTGCAAGAAAAGGAACAACGGGTGCTGAACAAGTTCTTATACCTGTTGGTGCCCGTGGAATAGCTACAGGAGGTGCATTCCTGGCTAATATTACGGGGTTGGAATCTATATTCTACAACCCTGCCGGTTTGGATGTTTATCCGCAAACCGAAGCAATGTTTAGTTATGTTAATTATCTTGCCGACATTAACATATCTTACTTTGCAATTGGAACAAGCCTTGGTGATATAGGATCCATAGGCCTGGATCTAAAAACTTTTGACTTCGGAGATATTCCGGTTACAACAGAAACCTTTCCTGATGGAACCGGTGAAACATACTCTCCGTCGTTTCTAACTATTGGATTCACTTATTCAAAAGTTTTGACAGACAGAATCTCAATCGGAACAAACCTGAAGATAATATCTGAGAATATTCAGAACACAAATGCTACAGGTTTTGCCTTGGATGCCGGTGTTCAATATCGGTTCTCAGAGGCATTGATGATTGGTGCTGCCGTTAAAAATATTGGAAGTGACATGAATTACTCCGGTCAGGACCTTGCTTCAAGAACTATTATACCAGGTACAATCCCCGGTGCTTCATCAGGAAGCTACGAGGTTATTACAGAAGGATTTCAGATCCCCAGCTTTTTCCAGCTAAGTATGACTTATGCACTTAATATTAACGAGCAAAACAACTTGATGTTTGCGGGTGCATACACAGCTAATAACTCATTCGAGGATATAGCAAACTTAGGTATGGAATACGGATTTATGAACAACTTCTTCGTAAGAGGTGGTTATAATTTCCTTTTTGATAATTCTAGCGAGTACATTTATGGATTAACATTCGGTGCCGGTTTAGATTATAAGCTTGGCGGCGAAGTTGGTTTTGTATTCGATTACGCATTCAGGGATGTTAAAGATTTCCCGACTGCAAATCACGTGTTTACGATTAAGCTTAGCTTCCAATAAGCTATTGAGTTAATTGAAGAAGCGTCTGTTGATTTTTCAATGGACGCTTTTTTATTTTTACAGCAATAAAATCCTGGAATTGCTATGAATAAATTCTTTCTGTCATTATCATTTTTATCCTGCCTGACTTTTATCTTTCCTCAAAAGATAAATTTTGAATTTGATTACGCTCAGTTTGGCTATGATTCTTTATCGAATTATGTCGAGTTCTATTATTCATTTAATCAGGTGGGATTAACTTATGTCGATACTGATACTTCAGATTTTGTGCAGGGACTTTTGCAAATTGAAATTAATGATTCGATTTCATCGGCTAATATAATCGACAAGCATTGGATTATCTCCAATGAAATTACTGATTCAGCAAATTTAGACCGAAGCCTAATTGGGATGGTGGGATTTGTAATTGATAAGGGATCATACATTGTGAATATAACTGGCAGCGACTTTAACAATCCTTTGAATAAAAAAACTATTAATGAAAAAATTTATATTGATCCATTTCTTAATTCTAATACGGCTTTAAGTGATGTGCAACTTGCTTCAAATATTGTCCCGAATAGTGAAAACACTTCGTCAATTTTTTATAAGAATACTTTTGAAGTAACCCCTCTGCCAGCTTCTGTCGCTGGAGAAATGCAGCCCGTTATGTTTTATTACACTGAACTATATAATCTTCAGGGTGAGGCAAATGATACTGATATGCGGTTAGATGAAATGATTATAAACAGCAGGGGACAGCTAGTAAGTTCCAAATCTAAAAAAATTAGTAAATCTGTTGACACGAGAGTTGAAGTTGGACTTGTAAAAACTTATAAGTTTCCAACAGACACTTACACATTACTTTTAAATCTCATTGACAGTGTTGCAAATTACGGAGTCTCATCATCAAAAAGATTTTTTGTTTATAATCCCTCGATTGTTTCGACTGATACATTTCAAACAACAATATCACCGGTTCTAAGCACCACTTTCGGAGCTATGTCGGAAGAGGAAATAGATGATTTATTTAATAAATCAAAATACGTTGCAACGGTTCCTGAAATTGACAGGTATGAAGCACTCTCAACGGAAGATGCAAAGCGAGAATTCATCTATAACTTCTGGAAAGCTCGTGATGAAAATCCTTCAGATGATAGAAACGAAAATTATCTCAACTATGTAAAGCGAGTAAATGAAAGTGATGCAAGATTCGCCTCCCTTGGGAAAAAGGGCTGGAAAACTGATCGTGGAAGAGTATACATTGTTTACGGTGAACCATCTGAAATTCAGAGATATCCGAACCAAACAGATGCGAGACCATATGAGATCTGGAGATATGAAAGTATTGAAGGAGGTGTAGAATTTATTTTTGGTGATCTGACCGGCTTCACAGATTATCAGCTTCTCCATTCAACTAAAAGAGGAGAGCTGAGAGATGATTATTGGCAGCGCAGGATAGCAATTCAATAATCATTTATTGTAATATCATCCAATTAATGAGTGTTCTTCTTCATCAACTTTATTGCTGATCTTTGGTTATTTTTGCGATATTATTTTTGAGTATTGATGAAGAACAGAATTGAATATATCCTCTTTATTTTATTTAGCTGGTGTTTCAGACTGCTCGGAATAAACCTCTCGAGAAAGTTCGCAACAATTCTTGCATTTGTGTTTTTCTATCTCATTCCAATCAGAAAAAAAGTTGTTTTTAATAATCTTAAAATTGCCTTCCCTGAAAACGATAATCAAACTAACAAAAAATTAGCTTTTAATATTTATCTAAGTTTTGCAATTACGCTGGTTGAGATATTGTACCTTCCTTATATAAAAAGAGAGAAATTAATTAATGAAGTTATGTGCAGCAATCCTGAACTGATTATTGAGAAATTTAAAGAAGGAAAAGGGTTGATTCTCCTTTCATCGCATTTCGGTAACTGGGAGTTTGGCGCAATCTCAATAGCAATGCAGGTTCAGCTGCAGTTTTCAGTAATTGTTAAACCATTACGAAATCCTTTAGTATATGAGTGGATGAATAACTTTCGTACGAAATTTGGAAACGAAGTTGTTCCTCTTGGTATTTCTATAAGAAAAACATATCAAACGCTCAAACAAAAGAAAGTTGTAGCGATGGTTGCTGATCAGAGGGGTCCAAGGGAAGGAGTAAAGGTTGATTTCTTCGGCAGAAAAGTTTCAGTATATACTGGTCCCGCTGCATTAGCACTTAAAACCGGTGCACCACTTATTTGTGGAATTGCCGTAAGGCAAAAAGACTATAAGTATAAAATGGATCTGGTGGAAATATCACAGAAAAATCTTCCGGATGGTGAAGAAGAAAAAATCCTGGAGATTAGTCAGAGATATACTTCTTATCTTGAAAAAGTTATACGTAAAAATCCTGAACAGTGGCTATGGATGCATAACAGATGGAAACATTAAATGAGTGAAGAAAAGAAAATACTTGTTATACAGACTGCTTTTCCAGGAGATGCCATTCTTACATTGCCCTTAATTCAGGAATTAAAAAAGAAGAAGCACGAATATTTAATAGATGTCCTTTGCATACCATCAACTGTAGATATATTTGCAGCCTCTCCGTATGTAAATTCTGCAATTCCATTTGACAAAAAAGGTAAGCAGAAATCCATTGTCGCATTCGTCAGGTTTATAAAACAACTCCGGTCAAACAAGTACGAAATTGTTTATTCTCCTCATCGCTCGCTTCGAAGTGCATTGATCGCATTGAATCTTTCATCTAAGGAAACAATTGGCTTTGAAAATAGCAGTTTGAAGTTTGCATTCAAAAAAACCGTTACGTATGATCCAACAGCTCACGAAGTTAGAAGGAATTTAGAATTCATAGGTGATGAATATCAAGAAGATAAATGGCGAATAATTCCGGAAGTAAAGGTTGCACAAGAATCCAAACAAAAGGTTACAAGGTTTTTGATTGAAAATAAGATTGATAAATTTATGACAATTGCACCGGGTTCATTATGGGAAACAAAAAAATATCCTATTGAATTTTTCAAACAGATAGTTGAACATTTCACCAACTTGAAATATAAAATGATACTTATTGGCGGAGCTGAGGATAAATTATTATGTGAAGCTTTGAAAAAAGAAAATGTTTACATAACTGCAGGGGACTTTTCATTTGTTGAAACAATCGAGCTGCTTAGAAGTGCCAGTCTTCTAATTTGCAATGATAGTGCCCCGACTCATCTGGGAATGTGTGCAGATATTCCTGTGCTAACAATTTATTGTTCAACAGTTCCGCGATTTGGTTTTTACCCTTATAATAAAAAAAGCGATTATATCAGTTTCGATGATTTGATTTGCAAGCCTTGTGGAATTCATGGTTTTAGCAAATGTCCGCTTGACACGTTTGATTGTGCAAAGTTACTCGTTCCCAACCTGGTGATCGAGAGAGCAGAAAAGTTATTAGCAAATGCAGGCTGATAAAAAATTTATAATCAACATCGATGAGAATCTGGAATCAGCATTGAGTTTAGCAGCTGAATTATTTCACTTGGGAAAAATATTTATTTATCCGACGGACACAATCTATGGTATTGGTGGAAATCCATTTGATGAAAATGTCGTAAAAAGAATTTCCGAGATCAAAGGCAGGAACGAAAAAAAACAATTCATCTGGTTGCTATCTGATTTTGAAAACCTTATGAATTATGTCGATGTCCTATATAATACTCATCTGGACTTTCTTCAAAAAATATGGCCAGCTCCGGTAACCATTATTCTTAACTTGAACGCAAGAACAAAGGAAATAATAAACCAGGATACAATCGCGGTAAGGATTCCGCAAAATGATTTTTGCCTCAACCTCCTCAAGGAAATCTCACGACCATTAATTTCCACAAGTGTTAATAAATCCGGTGAAGACCCCATAAATCAAATAGATCAGATCGTTCAAAAATTTTCACCGCATGTTGATGCATTTTTGTTTCAATCTGATTCAACCGAAAGAAAATCATCCACGATAGTTGATCTAACCTCAAAACAGCCCAAATTAATCAGGGAAGGCTCAATTAAGTTTGTAGAATTGTTGCAAAACTTCAGTTAAATTAGTGCAGTTTTTATATCGATTTAATTTAAATGCCAATATTCAAATACTTCAAAAACTTAAAAAGCTTTTCAATAATAATCGTACCGGATGATGCTTCTCATGAAGCGAAATCTAAAAAATTTACCTTGATAAGAATTTTTACTTTTACAATTATTTACTCAATCTTCACAGCTGTATTAGGTTATTACTTTTTCAATATTACAGGAATTGGTAAAAAGGTCTTACCCGGAAATTATTCTCAAAGCAAGGAGACGATTGAGGAAATGGAGGAACTAAATGGAAAAGTTATTTTCTTAGCAAAAGAATTACAACTCCTAAAATCTGCAAATCAAAAATTAAAATATGCTATGGCATTGGGCGATTCCACACTAATTGACTCATTCAAAGTTAATTCAGATACGCTTCAGAAATTATATAAAACACCAAAAGAGGGTACTGTTTTTGGAAGCTTGATAAGTTTTGTAAAGAATCTTTTCAGTCAGCAGGAGAATACAATTTTTTTCATTCTACCAGTTAATGGATATATCAGCAGAGGTTTTGATCCTGATAGATCACATTTCGGTATTGACTTAGTAGTTAAGGATGGCACACCTGTTTATGCATCGGCAGGTGGGTTTGTCGTATTTTCCGGATACACAAATAACTTTGGGCATATTATTATTCTTAGTCATTCGGATGATTATTTAAGTGTATATAAGCATTGCTCAGTTATTCTTAAAAAAGAAAGAGAATTTGTAAAGCAGGGTGAGCTGATTGCTCAGAGTGGAAACAGTGGTTTAGCAACAACAGGTCCTCATCTGCATTTTGAAATCTGGCACAATGGTAAACCAGTTGACCCCGAAACTCTTTTAATCATCAACAAATAAAAAGGAGAACAATTTGAAAAGCAAATCTATGAACGGAGATCCCGAAGAAATAACCATTATAAGTAATGGGGTAAAAGTTGAAGGCAAAGTTTCCAGCGACGGAAGCATTAGACTTGATGGAACAATTCAGGGAGATATTAATTGTCAAGGCAATGTTACAATCGGTGATCAGGGGGAAGTCTTCGGAAAAGTCGATGGTCAGATTATTACTATTGGCGGTAAAGTAGAAGGAATGATAAATGCCAAAGAAAAACTTATCCTCGAGTCGAAAGCTAATCTAAAGGGAGATGTCTTCACTAAAATTTTAGTAGTTGAAGCTGGTGCTCGTTTCGATGGAAAGAGTAATATGGGACAATCTACAGGGTCATCTGCATCCACACCGTCAACTTCATAAAATATGAAACTAGAACCTGATAAGATTAAAGGTACCAATAACTTTTATAAGGAGGTGGGTCCTTATGTTGGATTAGGTCTTCAGCTAGCAGTTACAGTAACTGTGATGGTTTTTTTAGGGATCTGGTTAGACGGTCAATTTGAAACCAAGCCTATTTTGACTGTAGTATTCGCCTTTTTCGGTGTATTCGCTGGTATGTACACATTTATCAAATCTGTTCTGAAAGCCGGAAATGATAAAAAATGAGAAACAGCTACTTATTGTCAGCATCATAATTTCCTTTCTAGCACTTCTCATTGTCTCGATAATCTTTCTTTTATCAGGTATAACAGGTTTAATTTTTATATCTATTTTACTCGGGGCTCTTCTTTCAGGAATAAACTTCATAATTGGCTTATTACTAATAAAATTCAGCTTAAAGAAATCTGCTAACATATTCTTGCTTACACTATGGAGCGGACTTCTTTTTAGACTTATTCTGGGACTATCTCTGGTATTAATTACCCTCATTTTTTTGGAAATAAACACATATGGGTTTATATTTTCTATCCTCTTTTTTTACGTTTTTTACTTATTAATTGAGATATTTTATTTGAATTTAGGGAGAAAAAGCCAGTTTGGCGGCAAGTAATAACATCGATACTTTGAAGACGGTTTCGGATACACTTAAAACTTCCAGTGGATCTGACAGTGATTGGATTATGCATCATATTTTGGATGCAAAGGAGATAGAACTACCTTTCCTTGGATATGTTCATATTCCTCAACTTCCTCCTGTTTTTGGAATTGATGTAACCCCGACAAAGCATGTTGTGTTTATGTGGATTGCAGCCTTTTTAGTTTTGTTAACACTTTACCTGGTAGCTAGAAATTACAAAACTTCTCTTATCCCAAAGAGACTCGCCAATTTTTTTGAAGTGATAATCATCTTTGTACGAGATGAAATTGCAGAGCCAACGTTGGGAAAAGCATATAAAACATTTCTCCCGTTTTTGTTAACGTTATTCTTTTTTATTCTTTTTGGAAATTTTTTAGGATTGATTCCATTCTCAGCAACTTTTACAAGTAACATAGCAGTGACTGCTACACTGGCAATCATTTCATTTTTAATGATTCAACTTGGAGGAATAAGACATAACGGATTTTTTGGATACTTCAAAGGTTTGGTACCGCACGGTATTCCTATGTGGCTGCTTCCACTAATGATACCCGTTGAAATACTTGGATTGTTTACAAAGCCCTTTGCTCTGGCGATAAGACTTTTTGCAAATATGATTGCCGGTCATACTGTGATTCTTGCACTGATAGGATTGATATTTTTTATGGGTACAATATTCATTGCACCTATTTCAGTTGCTTTTGCAGTCTTCATTTATCTTTTAGAAATCTTAGTAGCACTTATACAAGCTTATATTTTTACAATGCTCACTTCCTTGTTTATAGGAATGGCAGTACATCAGGAACATTAATTTATTAACAAATATTAAAGGAGTACTTAAATGGATTTAGCATGGTTAGCAGCAGGTATTGGCGCCGGATTAGTTGTTATCGGCGGTGGACTTGGAATCGGTAAACTTGCAAGCTCAGCAATGGATGCAAGTGGAAGACAGCCGGAAGCTGCAGGCGCAATCAGAACATCAATGATTATTGCTGCTGCACTTATCGAAGGCATGTCATTCTTCGGATTAGTTATTTGTATTCTTCTTGCTCTTAAAGCATAATCTAATAATTATTTGAGATAATAAATGCTGACTCAAATTACATTAGCAGTCATTGCATCTGAAGGTGGCAACGGCGGACTTCTCGACGTTAATCCCGGCTTGATGATATGGACTGTCATTACTTTTATTATTCTTCTTTTAATTCTTAAGAAGGTCGCGTGGAAGCCTATCCTCACAGCTCTTGATAAACGTGAAAGCGATATCAGGGAAGCTTTAGTTCAGGCTGAAAAAGCCAAGGAAGATGCAAGACAAATTCTTGAACAGAATCAGGCCAACCTTGCAAAGGCTGAAGAAGAATCGAAGAAGATCATTGATCAAAGTCGGGCTTATGCTGAAACTTTGAAAGAACAATTAATCAAGGAGAGTAAAGAACAAGCTAAGAAAATCGTTGATGATGCCTCATTAGAAATTCAAAGAAAGAAGGATACCGCCTTTGAAGAACTAAAAGGACAGATTGCTGAAATAGCTGTCACTGCTGCTGAAAAGATCATCAGGGAGTCGCTCGATGCTCAAAAGAGTAAGCAGGTGATCGATAAATATTTGAATGATGTGACGAAAAATTAACAATGGCTGATTTCAGAATTTTACATAGGTATGCTACTTCTTTACTTGAGACTTCTCTCGAAAAAAATAATCTTGAAGTTGTGACTTCTGATATACAACTTCTCGTTGAAACGCTTGAGCAGAGTAGAGAATTACAGTCAATGCTTGATAGTCCTGTGGTAAGACCTGAATTAAAGCTGAAGATTCTCAGAGAGATATTTAGTAAAAAAATTTCTAAAGAAACTATGGACTTTCTTGAGTTTGTAATTTCAAAGAATCGTGAAAGTTTGTTGAATTCAATCGGCAAAAGATTTTTAGAATTACGCGATGAACATCTTGGTATTGCAAATGTTTTTGTAACATCTGCGACCGAGTTCTCTAATGAGCAGAAAAGTGTTTTGCAAGGCAGGCTGGAGAAGATTCTTGATAAAAAAGTTCGACTAAATTTTAAAACTGATTTGAATCTCGTTGGCGGATTCATTGCTAAAGTTAAAGATACACTTTATGATGCATCAATCAAGCATCAACTTGAATTACTAAGGAAACAATTTTTAACGGGTGAGATATCACTCAATTAAACAATGAAGTTTAAAAGGAATTAATTATGGCTGAAGTAAGACCCGACGAAATATCGGCGATATTAAGGAAACAGCTTTCCGGTTTTGAGAGCGAAGTTGATATATATGATGTCGGTACCGTCCTGCAGATTGGTGATGGTATTGCACGGGTTTATGGTTTGGGCAAAGTTATGGCAACTGAGCTCGTCGAGTTTCCGAACGATGTAATTGGAATGGTTTTAAACCTTGATGAAGACAGCGTTGGCTGTGTTCTTTTCGGTGAAAGTTCACTTGTAAAGGAAGGCGATACAGTTAAGAGAACTAAACGAGTTGCATCAATTCCTGTTGGTAAAGAATTACTTGGTCGTGTTGTAAATCCCTTGGGAAAACCAATTGACGGAAAAGGTGCAATTAACACTGACAAGTTTTTACCTATTGAAAGAAAAGCTCTTGGTGTGATTCAGAGACAACCAGTTAAAGAACCGGTACAAACCGGTATTGCAGCAATAGATGCGATGATTCCGATTGGCAGGGGTCAGAGAGAATTAATTATTGGTGACAGGCAAACAGGTAAAACTGCTGTTGCTATTGATGCTATCATTAACCAGAAATATACTCACACTGAAGAAGCGAAATCACTCGGTATAAAACCGGTTTATTGTGTTTATGTTGCTATCGGTCAGAAGAGCTCTACAGTAGCGCAGGTTGTCGCAAAGCTGCAGGAACATGGTGCAATGGAATTTACTACAGTTGTTGTTGCTTCTGCATGGGAACCGGCTCCGCTTCAGTACATAGCTCCATATTCAGGTGCTACCTTGGGTGAATATTTTCGTGATAATGGAATGCATTCACTTGTTATTTATGATGATTTATCAAAACAAGCTGCTGCTTATCGTGAACTCTCACTTTTGTTAAGAAGACCTCCGGGAAGAGAAGCTTATCCTGGTGACGTATTTTATCTTCATTCAAGATTACTTGAAAGAGCATCAAAACTTAGTGATGAACTTGGCGGTGGAAGTTTAACAGCTTTACCATTAATTGAGACACAGCAGGGAGACGTTTCTGCTTATATTCCTACAAACGTAATCTCAATTACTGATGGTCAGATTTATCTTGAATCAAGCTTATTCAACTCAGGTGTTCGTCCTGCGATCAACGTTGGTATTTCTGTTTCTCGAGTTGGAGGTAATGCACAGATCAAAGCGATGAAAAAAGTTGCGGGTTCACTCAAGCTTGATTTAGCTCAGTACAGAGAGCTTGAAGCATTTGCAAAATTCGGCTCTGATCTCGACCAGTCGACACTTAGAACTTTGAATAAAGGTGCACGGCTTGTTGAATTACTGAAGCAAAATCAGTATGCACCAATACTGATTGAAAGACAGATTGTAAGTATATTTTTAGGAACACGCGGATATATGGATTCAATTCCCGTTTCTGATGTAAAGAGATTTGAAAAAGAAGCCCTTGAATTCTTTGAAGTCAAGCATAAAGATATATTTGAAACACTTAAAAAAGAGAAAGACATTTCTAAAGATCTCGAAGCAAAGATAATCAGTGCAGCGCAGGACTTTTTGAAGGTATTTAAGAAGACTGCTTAAGAAAATTTTAAATGGCCACATTAAGAGATATAAAAAACAGGATAGTCGGCGTTAAAAGTACGCAGAAGATCACCAAAGCAATGAAAATGATTGCAACAGCAAAGTTACGTGGTGCTCAGCAACGAATAGTTGGTGCCCGGCCATATGCGAATAAAATTGGTGAAATGCTTGCCCGGCTTGCTGCTGATGATTCATTGAAGACGAATCCTTTCTTTGCACCAAGAACAATTAAAAAAATATGTGTAGTGGTTGTTACTGCTGATAGAGGTTTGTGCGGTGCTTTTAATACAAATATTATCAGAGAAGCAACAAGCTATATCAATGAAGAACATAAGAATGAAAATTCCGTTTCGGTTTTTACTTTAGGCAAGAAAGCAACAGAATATTTCAGCAAGAGAAATTACAATATTGAAGGAAAGATAGTTGGTTTGTTCGGTTCGCTTGAGTATCAATCGACACTTCAATTATATAATGATTTGATACCCAAATATCTGAATGGTGAAATAGATAAGATAGTTTTGGTTTACAATGAATTCGTTTCTATGATTCAGCAGAAAATTGTCAAGGTTCAGTTGTTACCAGTTCCTTTCATTTCGGAAAGTCAAGAAGAAAAAACTTCAGCGAATTATATTTTCGAACCGGACCAGCTTTCAATTTTTCAATCGCTGATACCAAAGCATTTGAAAGTTCAATTATGGAGAGCATTGCTGGAATCAAATGCTGCCGAACTTAGTGCGAGGATGACTGCAATGGATAACGCTACAACCAATGCTCAGGAAATGATTCGTTCATTAAATTTAACCTACAACAAAGAAAGACAGGCTGCAATAACCAAAGAGATTCTGGAAATCGTTTCCGGTGCAAATGCACTTAAAGCCAGCTAATAAATTCCCTATTAATCTCTCCATGTTTATTAGAAAAAGTTAAGATGTTTGAAGATTTATCATTAAAAATAGAAAACGCTTTAAAGAAGGTCAGGGGTCAGGGGCGTTTAAATGAAAAAAACATTTCTGATACTCTCAGAGAGATTCGCAGAGTTTTGCTTGATGCCGATGTCAACTACAAAGTAGCAAAAGAATTTATTGACAAAGTTTCTGAAAAAGCTTTAGGTAAGGAAGTTATTAGTTCAATAACTCCCGGACAGCTTATTACAAAAATAATTTATGATGAACTAGTTACTTTGCTTGGTTCATCACAGACCGAGATAAAACTTAATCCTTCCGGTATAACTGTAATTATGGTCGTTGGTTTACAAGGTTCCGGTAAAACAACTTTCTGTGCAAAGCTTGCGAAAAGGTTAAAAGATCACAAGAGAAAAGTTTTGCTGTCAGCAGCAGATGTTTACAGACCTGCCGCAGTTGAGCAGTTAAAGCAACTTGGTGAAAAAATTGAAACACGTGTTTTTTCTCTCAACGAACCTGATGCAAGAAAAACAGCAGCTGATTCACTGAAGTTTGCCAAAGAAAATAATTTTGATACAGTGATCATAGATACTGCAGGTCGTTTGCATATTGATGAACAAATGATGGAAGAGATTTCGGATATTAAAAAAACGGTAAATCCTTCCGAAATTCTTTTTGTAGTTGACTCGATGACGGGGCAGGATGCGGTTAATTCTGCCAAAGCTTTTAACGAAACTGTAAATTTTGATGGAATCGTACTTACAAAACTCGATGGCGATGCTCGTGGCGGTGCAGCTTTATCAATCAGGTCTGTGGTTGGGAAACCGATTAAATTCATCAGTAATGGTGAGAAAACAGACGCTTTAGAGGCTTTTTACCCCGATCGTCTCGCCTCAAGAATTCTTGGAAAAGGGGATGTAATCTCTCTTGTTGAGAAGGCTCAACAGAGCTTTGATGAAAATGAAGCGGAGCGTTTGGAAGAGAAGTTCAAAAAAAATCAATTTGATTTTGATGATTTTCTTAAGCAAATTAAAGTCATTAAGAAAATGGGTTCTCTGTCATCGCTGATTGGAATGATTCCCGGACTCAGTGCGCAGATTAAAAATGCACCGGTTGATGACAAAGCATTGGTTAAAGTTGAAGCTATTATCAACTCGATGACAATATCTGAAAGAGGGAATCCAAAAATTTTAAATGGAAACAGAAGAAAAAGAATTGCTCGCGGCAGCGGAACATCAATACAGGATGTGAACAAGCTTTTAAAGCAATTTGAAGAAATGAAAAGAATGATGAAAAATTTTTCAGGCAAATCATCATTAGCAAACCTGTCAATGGGCAGGTAGGATTTTAATTTAGTAGATTTAATAATGTATCAAATGGAAAGGTCATAATAACTTGGCAGTTAAGTTAAGATTAAGAAGAATGGGTAAGAAGAAGCAGCCTATTTATAAAATGGTTGCGGCGGACTCAAGATCACCCAGAGATGGGAAATTTCTGGAAGCTGTTGGATTTTATAATCCTTTAACCAAACCTCATACTCTGGATTTAAAGGAAGACAGGATAATGTACTGGTTAAACGTTGGCGCTCAGCCAACTAACACGGTAAAAAGTCTTTTAAGGCAACAAGGTATTACTCTTAAAAAAGAATTAATATCTAAGGGTCTTGATGAAGAGAAGGTAAAATCCGAACTTGAAAACTGGCAGAAATTAAAAGAAGCCGGCTCAATGAAAAAGTCCGAGAAAAAATTATCCAGGAAAGCGAAAGCCAAACAGGAAGCCGAAGCTGCAGCACCAGTTGCCGAAGATCAGGCTCCTGCTGAAGAAGCAAAACCGGAAGAGACAGCCGGTTAAAGTACGACAGAAGTTAATGGCGCTGCTTCTGTTTGTCAGTATTAGTTGAAAAGAGTTCAATTAACTAACTTTAATAAAATACTGCTCACAGCGCTTACATAGGAGGCTCTTAGTTATGAAGGAGTTCATTGAATTTATCGCTAAGTATCTTGTGGATGAACCCGAAGCTGTAATTGTTGAAGAAACAATTGACCAGGAAAGAAAAGTTAATTTGACTTTGAGGGTCAAGAAGGAAGATGTGGGGAAAGTCATCGGGAAAAAAGGTAAAACTGTCACCGCTATGCGAACTCTTTTAACAGCCATTGCGGCTAAAGAGGATAAGCGTGCGATGCTTGAAATACTAGATTAGATGTTTTTACAGAAACTTTGGAATACATTTTAATAGCGAGAATAGAGCAAACTTTTGGTAAAAATGGATTTGTTAGAATACAATCGTTTTCAGATTTTCCAGATAGATTCTTTAGCTTAAAGAAAGTGTATTTAGATTTTTGGGGTGATAAGAAAACATTTTACGTTGAAGATGTAAAAGATGTTCAAGGGAAGATTATAATTAAGTTTAAAAAGTTTGATGGCCTTAGAGAATCTCAAATCCTGATTGATAGAGAAGTTTACATTGATGAGCAGGATGCGGTGAGTTTACCTGAGAACCATTTTTTTGTGCACGATTTGATGGGCAGCGAAGTATTTATAAAGACAGAAAAAATTGGAATAGTTTCGGATGTTATTAAAGGTAAGGCTAATGATGTGCTTGTAATTTTAGATGACGATAAAAAAGAAATTTTAGTCCCGTTTGTTCTTAATTTTATTGAAAAATTTGATGCTGCTAAGAAAGTATTGATTCTCAATATTTCAAAAGATTTTTTGGAAGAAGATGAGGATTGATATTTTATCAGCTGTTCCGGATTTACTGGATAGTCCCCTGAAGACCAGCATAATAAAACGTGCTCAGGATAAAGGAAAGCTTAGTTTGTTTATTCATAATTTACGTGACTATGCAAACAACAAGCACAAGCAGATTGATGACAAGCCTTTTGGAGGAGGCCCGGGAATGGTTCTTAAACCGGAACCCTTTTTTGAATGTATTGAATTGTTGCAATCAGAACGCAATTATGATCACATAATCTTTACTACTCCGAAAGGGAAGATATTCAATCAGAAAATTGCAAATGATCTTTCACTTTCGAAGAATATTATTGTAATTGCAGGACACTATAAAGATGTTGATGATCGTGTAAGACAGAAGTTTGCTACCGATGAAATTTCAATCGGGAATTTCGTTCTTACCGGAGGCGAACTTCCTGCAATGATCATAATCGATGCAGTTGTAAGATTATTACCGGGAGTTCTTAATGACAGCGAAGCAGCACTCGATGATTCATTTCAGGATGGTGAAGTAGTTGAAGCGCCCTATTTTACCAGACCCGCTGAATACAAGGGGATGAAAGTTCCTGAGATTCTTCTATCAGGCAATGAAAAAGAAATTAAAAAATGGAAAGAAGAGCAATCAAAAATTTTAACAGAAAAATGGCGTGAAATTAATTCAGTCAAAGGTGAATAAGCCCTTGGCTTAAAAGAAGGAGTAAATTATGGATAAAGTAAACAGTATATTAAAAGAAAAACCCCGCACCGATCTGCCAGAATTCAGAGCAGGGGATCACATAAAAGTATATGTGAGTATTATCGAAGGCGACAAGGAAAGAATACAGCCTTTTGAAGGTGACGTAATAAGCGTTCGTGGAAATGGGCTCAACAAATCTTTTACCGTAAGAAAGATTTCTAGCGGTGTTGGAGTTGAAAGAATATTCCGTTTCAGCTCACCGAAGATTTCAAAGATAGATATTTTAAAGAAAGGTGATGTAAGAAGAGCAAAGCTGTATTATCTGCGCAGCCTTTCCGGTAAAGCTGCACGAATTAAAGATAAAAAGAGCTAACAATATTTTCATTGCCGCCTTATGGCGGCTTTTTTAATTGTATGAATACAAAGTTTTATCTACCTCGTAATATTTTCTCACAAATAATTTTATCAGAAATTGAAGATAAGTCAGAACTCTACATTGAGTTTCTTCCTTCATCAATGATTTCAAAAAGATTGAGTGATGACAATAATTCCGTTGGACTTATACCGACTTTAGATCTTATCACCAATAAGGATTTGTTTGTTTCTTCTGAAATTGGAATCTCTTTTGATGCACTGCTCTCTAACGCTTACATCCACTTCAAAGAAGAGCAGGAAATAATTGATGAATTGTTCCTGAGAGGTGATGTAACCTCAAATGAGGTAATACTAAGTAAAATTTTATTCAAAGAATTTTATGATGTTGAAATCAAAACAACTTTGTTAAACAGGGAAGTAACTGATTTCAAGAACAATATTTTGACTATAGGTGATGAAAATTATGAGAAAGAGCTTTTTCTTAACGGGCTAAGTTTTGCCGAGGAAATTATTGAACTTATAAATGCTCCGTATGTTAACTTCGTTCTCGCAGGTAATTCAGAAGAAGTACTAAAAGATTTTAATTCAAAATATAAAAGCAGCTTTGCCAAAGGGCACGCAGATAATTATGAGAATCTATTTCCTGTGTTTCCTCAAACCTCTCTCGATTTTCTTTCAGTCAACATACAGCATCTCGTTTTCGATTTTGAAGAACAGGATAGGGAAGGCATCAATCAGCTTCTTCAAATGCCTTATTTCCACGGAATGATTAAAGAAATTATTGAGGTGAAGTTTGTGTAGGAAAATTTGGGCGATTCAGAGAATCGCCCTACAAGTAAACTAAATCTCTACGTGGCTAACACTTATCACATTAGGATTTTCACTCATCTTCTTTAGCATATCAGCAGTTGCAGCATTCTTTAGTTTCATTGTGCAGCTTGCAGCAATTCCACCATCAAATATTACATTCTCAATTTCTTCGATATTAATGTTACCTTCTCTGAGCAAATCAAGAACACTAGCAAGAACACCGGGTTTGTCATAATGTTTGACGACAAGCTGATAGTGTGCATCTGTTATCTTTGCTCTGTTAACCCAGTGATCAATTACACCGCTGTGAATGTAATGGTTGATTATATTTATTGTTTCTTCTGCAACTGCATCCTGTGCCTGTTCAGTCGAAGCCCCGATATGATGCGTAACGTAAATGTTCGGATTGTTCTGCAGTTTTGAAGTGACTTCACCTGACTTTGCTTCAGGTTCTCCTTTGAAAACATCGCATGCATAACGAATATTTCTTTCTTTAATTGCTTCCAGCAAGTCGTCTTCGATCACTATATCCTGACGGGATGTATTAATTAAATAAGCTCCATTTTTCATATAGCTGAACATCTGCTTGTTAAACAAGCCTTTTGTCTGCGGAGTAGCCGGAAGATGAATTGATATAACATCGCAAAGAGGGAGAAGCTGATCCATCTCGCTGAAATCTTTTATCTGAACTCCTTCAATTCTGGCAATATCTTTTCCATAAACATTCATTTCAAATGCAAGTGCTCGTCTTGCAACCTCTTTCCCAATATTTCCAACACCGATAAGACCGAGGGTTTTGCCTTTCAACCCTTTGCCTTTAGAATATTTGTCTTTATTCCAAGCATTCTTGTTAAAGTCGCTCACGTTATCTGGAATAAATCTGTCGAGAGAAATCATTAATCCGATTGCAAGCTCTGCAACAGCAACTGCATTCATTCCAGGACAGTTGGTGACGTAGATTCCTTTTTTGTTTGCTGCTGATATATTGATGTTGTTAACACCAGAACCCGCACGAATTATAAGATTAAGCTTCTTAGATGAATTGATAGTTTCTTCGTTAACCACAGTTGAACGAACTACAAGAATATCAACTTCTTTTGCAGCTTCAGGAAGATCCTTCTCTCCAAGTTTTGGCTGATAAATTACATCAAGATCGAGATCTTTCATCTGCTGGATATATTTATCCGGAAATTTGTCGGCTACTAATACTTTAAGTTTCATAACAACCTCTGTGTTTATATTTATTTACAAATGTCATCCTGAGCTTGTCGAAGGATGACGGTCACACTACTATGAGCTCAGTTTGACCTATTAGTTTCTTAAGGAATACCTGGAAATGATTCCACAAATTTTATTTTTATATCTCCAAACGATTCAACTATTTTCACTTTTATATCCGGAAAGGAATCAACAATCTGCCACTCACCACAGTCTTCCGCGAAAGATCCAACTATTTTTACTTTCAAATCCGGAAAAGACTCAACTACTTGCACAGTAATATCAGGAAAAGAATCCACAAATTGGATTTTGCCAAAAAGCTGAATTCCATTAAAAGTACATTCATCTTCGTTAATTTCATCTTCTGTTTGAGCAAACGAGTTGAAACTAAAGACTAGTAAACTAATAATGACTATAAATGATATTTTTTTAAAATTTGAAAGCATATTCTTTTTCTCAGTGGTTCTCTGTGTATTCTTTGTGTCCTCAGTGTAACTACCTTAGGAAGTAACACAGAGTGCACGGAGAACCACAGAGGTTCACAGAGTTTATTTTAACATTGGAATTTTAATATTCCAATTCTTTGCATTATCAATTGCCCGCTCGTATCCTGCATCAGCATGACGCATTACACCCATTCCGGGATCGTAAGTCAGAACGCGTTCTAATCTTTCTTCAGCTTCTTTAGTACCATCGGCAACTACTACCATTCCGGCGTGAATTGATTTACCTATTCCAACTCCTCCGCCATGATGAACTGAAACCCAGCTTGCACCACCGATTGCATTAAGCAGAGCGTTGAGTATCGGCCAGTCGGCTATTGCATCACTGCCATCAATCATAGCTTCGGTCTCTCTGTTTGGTGATGCCACTGAACCACAGTCCAAATGATCTCTTCCGATGACAATCGGAGCTTTTACTTTTTTATCAGCAACGAGCTTGTTAAAAATCTTTCCCATCTTCGCGCGTTCACCGTAACCAAGCCAGCAGATCCTTGATGGCAATCCCTGGAAGTGAACTTTCTTTTGAGCCATATCAATCCAGTTGATAAGTGCTTTATTCTCCGGAAAAGTTTCTTTCACAGCTTTATCTGTTTCATAAATATCATTTGGATCGCCGGAAAGTGCAGCCCAGCGAAATGGTCCTTTCCCATCACAGAAAAGCGGACGGATAAACTCAGGAACAAAACCGGGAATATCAAAAGCTTTACTGACTCCATTTTCTTTTGCTTCTCCGCGAATGTTGTTGCCATAATCAAAAGTAATTGCACCACGTTTTTGAAATTCAAGCATTGCCTCGACATGTTTTACAATTGTTTGACGTGAAAGTTTAATGTATTTGTCCGGATCAGATTTTCTAAGGGCAATAGCTTCTTCGAAACTCATTCCCATTGGAACATAGCCATTTAGCACATCGTGAGCAGAAGTTTGATCAGTTAAAACATCCGGAATAATATTTCTTTTCAGGATTTCAGGAAGAATTTCACCAGCATTTCCTACCAACCCAACTGACAAAGACTCTCCATTGGCTTTCGCAGTCAGTACTTTTTCGAGTGCATCATCAATATCATCAGTTAAGAAATCGAGATAACCAGTATCAATTCTTTTTTGTGCACGTGAACGATCGACTTCAATCCCAAGAAATGCAGCACTATTAAAAGTCGCAGCAAGAGGTTGAGCGCCGCCCATTCCTCCCAATCCTGCTGTTAAAACAAACTTTCCTTTTAATGATCCATCAAAATATTTTCTTGCACATTCAGCAAAAGTTTCATAGGTGCCTTGAAGTATTCCTTGAGTGCCGATGTAAATCCAACTTCCTGCAGTCATCTGACCATACATTGTTAAGCCAAGCTGTTCAAGTCTGCGGAACTCATCCCAGGTTGCCCAATCAGGAACAAGCATTGAGTTTGAAATGATAACTCGCGGTGCGTTTGTATGTGTTTTAAAAATACCAACCGGCTTGCCGGATTGAACTAAAAGTGTTTCATCATCCTCAAGTTTTTTTAATGATTCAACTATTGCTTTGAATGCTTCCCAGTTACGTGCAGCTTTTCCGCTTCCGCCGTAAACTATAAGATCTTCGGGTCGTTCAGCGACATCCGGATCGAGGTTATTCATCAGCATCCGCATTGCAGCTTCCTGAATCCAGCCTTTGCAACTTAAAGTCGTTCCTGTTGGTGCTTTAATAATTTTTAAATCAGTGACTATCATCTTTAGCCTTTAAAATGATTATCATAAATATCTGCGTATTGTTTGTGAAGAGATTTCATCAGCCACTTTTTCAGAAACCAGCTTTTGGTCATCTGATTCTTCAGATAATCAGTGTTCTGTTTTATGTTGTTTGTGAGCCTGATCTTCTCATCCTTTGTTAGCTTAATACTATCTTCATTCCCATTTAACTTTTCTAAAATAGAATTAAATGCTTTGACATCCGCAAAATTCTGATTGTTGCTGCCTAGTTGTTTAAGTGCCTGCTTGCAAAATGAAGAGAGCAGTTTCTTTTCATTTTTATTGAATTCAAAATTATAATTTGTGAAGAGTTTTTTCATTTGCCTATTGTTAGTTGGTTGATTGATCCCGGAATTTTTGATATCCCGGTTTAATAATATCGTAAATGTATCGAAGCCTTTCTTTGTAAGGAATGAAAGCCGATTTCATCGAGTTAATTGTGATTTTTTCAATTTGATCAAATGTGAGGTTAAAATATTTCACAGCGGTTAAAAATTCCTGCGTCATATTAGTGGCGCTCATTAACCGGTCATCGGTATTTATTGTAACCCTGAATTTTTCCTTGAATAAAATCCCGAAAGGATGATTTTCCAGTTTATCTACTGCACCGGTGTGAAGGTTACTTAAAAGACAAATCTCCAGCGGAATTCGTTTATCAAGCACATATTGGGCTAGTTCACCGAAGCTTACAACTTCACCGCTATCGTTGAGCACAATGTCTTCAAGTAATCTTGTTGCGTGTCCTATTCTATGCGCTCCACACCATTGAATAGCCTGCCAGATAGATTCTTTTCCGAATGCTTCGCCTGCGTGAATAGTAATGTTAAAATTAGAACGCTGAATAAATTGAAATGCATCAACATGTTTCTTGGGCGGGTAGCCGCCTTCTTCACCTGCAAGATCAAATCCAACAACTCCATCATTTCTGAAATTCACTGCAAGCTCTGCTATCTCAAGAGTGTTTTTCATATTTCTCATACCGCAGAGAATCAAACCATAGCCAACACCAAAATCTTTTTTTCCTCTCTCTAATCCCTTTAGCACTGCTGTGACAGTATCTTCAAGGTACAAATCCTTATCTGTATGATATATTGGCGCAAACCTCGTTTCCACATAAGCAACTCCATCTGCTTTCATATCTTCCATCATTTCATAAGCAACTCTTTCCAATCCCTCTTTGGTTTGCATAACTGCAGTAGTGTGCTCAAAGCCTTTCAGAAACTCAACGAGGCTGCCTTTGTTTGCACCGATATGAAACCAATCAGCAAGTTCATCTTTATCCCTTGTTGGCAGTTTTTTATAATTCAGATCATCAGCCAGATCAATTATGGTTTGTGGTCTCAGTCCTCCATCAAGATGATCGTGCAGAAGAACTTTCGGAACAGAATTTATTATTTCTTTGGTTATCAAAATTTCCTCTATTTTCTACTCAAAAATTACCCTTTTAAGCCCCCAAAATCAATTTAAACCGGAGTACTGTGATTTTTATATATCTGTCTTTTAAGCAGAATAATTGTATTTTTGAAGCACAAAATTCATCTGAAATTAACAAATCAATAACTTTAATCATCTATAAGAATGGAGTTAGTATGAAAAATTCCAAACTACTTGTCTTCGTAATGTTATTTATTGGATTGATGTTCCTTGGATTCCAGTGTGCCTCAACCGAACTCACCAGTGCCAAGCTTTATTACGATCAAAAAAATTGGGTAAAAGCTATAGAAATGCTTCAAGCAGATATTCAGAAAAATCCTAAGAGTGATGAAGGATATTATTATCTTGGTAGAGTTTACAGTGAACTTGATAGCGTAGAAAAAATGATCGAGGCGTTTAATAACTCGCTCTCAATCAGCAATAAGTTTGCAATTCAAATTGAAGAATATAGAGGCTATCAGTGGGGAAATAACTTTAACAGAGGTGTAAATCTTTACCAAAGAGGAAACAAAACCACTGATGAAGATAGCTCCAAAATGTATTTTGATATGGCTATCGAAGCTTATAAAAAAGCAATTATGCTTGAACCAGATTCCAGTGATACATATAGAAGTCTTGCTTTCGTTTATTTGACTACTGGAAGAAATGAGGAATCCATTGAACCACTTAATAAACTTATTGAACTAGAGCAGGCTGAAGAAGGTTATCAGTACCTGGGTGAACTTTATTATGCACTCGGTGCTAATCTTATGAATGATTTTAAATTTGATAAGAATCCTCAAGATAGTATTAAGGGAATGGATTATTATGCTCAAGCAATAGAAACAGTTGATGAAGGACTGAAACTATACCCTGAGAATTCCGATTTATTAAACACAAAATTCAATGCTTATATTGGAGTAGGCAGAATGGCAGAAGCGTCAAGTTCGGCTAAAGCTTTAACAGAAAAAGAACCTGATAACAAATTCCATCATTACAATTATGCTTACGTTCTTCTTAAAATGGGCGAGTATCAGGAAGCTGAGACTCATTTCTTGAAGGCGATTGAAATTGATCCTGATTATGACAATGCCATTTATAATCTTGGTGTTACATATGTTACCTGGGGAACAGCTATGAACAAAGAAGCTGAAGCCAAAGGAATTTTGAGCGAGGATTATAAAAAGAAGTATGAAGCATCGTTACCTTACCTTGAGAAGGTTGTTGAAAAAGATTCAACTAATATTGTGTTATGGGAGCTTCTTGGTAAAGTTTATTCCGTTCTTGGAATGACTGAAGATGCAAATAATGCATTTAAAAAAGCAGATGAATTAAGATAAAGTGAAAAAAATGAACCAGAACAAACCTCCTCAGGGACAGCAGATAAATATAGAGCTTGGTGAGAAAGAAGGGGAAGGAATTTATTCCAACCTTGCTATTATTACTCACTCGCCGGCAGAATTCATTATTGATTTCACACGCATTGTGCCGGGTGTGCCGAAAGCAAAAGTGCTATCGCGGATTATCACCACCCCACAGCACGCTAAGATGCTTTTGAAAGCGCTAAAAGATAACATTGAAAAGTTTGAAGCACGCTTTGGTGAGATTAAAATGGAAATACCGCAGGACCAGCATTTTGGTTTTGTTCCTCCTAAAGGACCTGAGAAGGTGAATTAAAAGCCCATCCCTTTGTCCCTTCCCGATGGGAAGGGAAACTGATTTAACATAAATTGTAGAGGCGAGTCGATGACTCGCCTTTTTTGTTGTTATGAAAATGCCGAAAGCGAAAGAAGCGGTTGGCTTGAGCAACTTGTTATGTGCTTTTTATTTTTTTGCGTATAGACTTTTCCCCACTTCTAATTTATTCAATTCAATTTTATATTCTTCAAGCGGAAGAGATAATGTATCACTTCCAGAACTTTTATTATAGAAAATATCCCAATAAAGACGAGTAGGTTGTAGAACAGAAATATTACTTTGAACAGATTTAACCGTATATGAATAATCTCCATCCATTAATTCACATCCAATAAACAATTTTGAATCATTTCCTTTATCAATTTGTAATGATAACAAATCCATATCTATATCAATGACTTTAGCTGTTATGGAATCTTGAAATATATATTGAGAATATCTTTTAGGTAATTTTGGAATGCTATCAACTTTTCCATCTATAGTTTTTATATTTGTCCATAACCACGTTAAGCCATTATAATCTTTATAATCTATCTTTCCTAAATTAATTTCATTACATAAATGAATAATTCCGATTTTGCTTATTAAAAATATTCTTTCTCCCCAATTAACATAATAAAGAGTATCAGCAAAATTATTCCGTTCATAAAATAAAACAATTCCTTCATCTATCCTTACATATTTCCCCTTTATAATCAACGGCTCAGAACTTCCATCAGGTCCAACTATATCTGAAGTAGTTTTATCTATAAAAGTATTGTCATTATAAAATTCTAAGTGACTACTTGTTATTAGCATACTTATATATTCTTCTTCAATAGAATTGCAACTGCTTAGTAAAGTTGCAATTAATAGGATTTCCAATAATCTATATTTTTTCATAAGCACATAACTATCACTTATCCCGCATCTACTTGCAGGAATAAATTATTTTCCACATTCAACTTTTGCATAATTTTTTTAATTTCCAACAAAAACCAAACGCCAAAAATTATAAATTCGCCGAACTAAAACTGCGGTCGGGTTGAGGCGCTTGTTATAATGCTTGCTACTTTAAGTATTTAATGATATTCTTTTTTACTCTTAAACTTTGTTCCTTACCTGAAATGAATTTAAAATAAAATATCTCACCATTGGTTTTTATAACGGACGGTAAATTTTCATATTTTTTCTTTATTCTTTCGATTTCAGAAGGATCAAATTTATCTACTACTTCATCCTTCTCAAAAATATTAATTCCAGATAGATAAATATTACTATAATAATCATCATAACCACTGTACATTGCATAATCTGAGAATGAAGTTGAATAAGGTAAATAATTATCTCCTTCTGATATTGTTGAATATTTATCAAGATAATTAATAAGAAAATAATTTTGAGAATTTGTAAGAGTTATTTTTTCATTATCACGGGTGATTTCTGAAATAAATACATCAGCCAGATATTGAAAATTAAAACCCCTTTTCTGCCTAATATTTGATTCAGTGATCAGGCTTATAAGATACTTTGCTAATTCATCGTACTCCGGACTTTCACTTTGATTAGCATCAAATGTAGATAAATTTATTATTGTACATATAATCGAATCATTCTTTATAAAAGAAATGCTAGTTAAATATCCATCTATTTCATATTCATTATAAACTATCTCTGTTTTTATAGTATCAATATCTTTCACAAAATTTAGATTGCAGATCGTACCAAAAATATTCTTATCAAAGCTTCCCTTATAATCGCCAAAAATCTTTGAATCTTTTCTGCCACGATAAAAGAATGTTCCATCTCGATTAATTTCTAAATCAAAAATTGGGCAGTTACCATAGCATCCTTCGCTTGAAAAAACGATTTTATCAAACTCTAAACTGCTTTGCCCTAAGAGTGTTAGCTGAAAAAGAATTATAAAATAGACTACATACTTCATTTTTTTAATAAGCATTATAACTATCACTTATACTGCACGGAATTATTAACTAAAGAACATATATATGCGTGCAGTTGCATATCTACGTTCCATTTGTTTTCAAATCTTCTCAAAATCTTATTATTTAAAAATAGCTCGTGCATACTTGTCCACCTCTGGTGGATCTATCATCTTTTGAGATTTCATAAATAAAATCTAGTTTATCTCCTCATCTGGTCCTTCTGTGTTAAGCCATTAACATTTTTCTCCTCTTGATTTGCTGTATGCTGGGTAGGCAAATAAGAGCAGAACAAACTTATACAGCATTATTTTTAATTTCAACAAAAACCCTCAAAATGATTTTCTAATACTTCATCCTGGGCAATGTAATAAACGTACCAGCCATAAAAATCAGATTTGCAAACCAGGCTGTTAAAACCGGATCCATCGCACCGTTCTTGCCAAATGCCTGACTCACTTTCATAAATACAAGATAGATAAAAGTGATTAGGATATTCATTCCAACCTGAGCAGCCAGTCCACTTTTTCTTTTGTTGGCAGATATCGGAAGTCCAAACAGAACAATTATGACGCATGTCATTGCAAAAGCAAAACGCGAATGATATTCTATCTGAGCAATAACCGGATTAGTACCGGCTCTTTTTTGTGAATCAATTAAATCTGAAAGTTCACCCAGGTTCATCTCTGCAGGTTTCTGCTGCTTCTTTGATAAATCAGCCGGCTGAAAGTGAAGGTCATTTAATTTCAGACTGTCAAAATATTCAGCCGTTTCGGATTGATCAGTAAAAGTTCTTTTAACTCCCTGCCGTGCAATCCACAATCCGCTAAGTGAATCGTACTCAAGCTTTTGTGCATCAATCCTTCCTCTCATTTCAGTTAAGTCTTGTTCGTTAAAATCCTGAATGCTAACCCGGTTTGCCCAATTCAAATTACTGTCAAAGTATGAAATGCTGACAATTCTGGTTTTGCTGTCCTGGAAATAAATATTACTGCCAGTAAAGCTCAAACCTTTTTTAAGATAAGTTTGTTCGATATAGATTTTCGTTTTGTTTGCCATCGGCACAATATATCCGCCAAAATAAAGAGAGATAATGCTGATGAGCAAAGATGTAACAACGAAAGGAGCCATAAAACGGTAAAGGCTTACTCCGCTTGCCCGCATTGCAGTAAGTTCACTTAACGTTGATACCTTACCGGCAGTGAACATTGCACCAAAAAGAACAGCAACAGGAGTTATTAGTTTTATTATTTCCGGCGTGAATACAACATAGTAATGAAGGATATTAATCCACGGAACATTCTGGTCAATGAAATCATCAAGATTTTCCATTGCATCAATCACAAGAAATATCAGGATGAAAGCAAGCAGACTAAAAAATACCGTTTGCAGAAATTGCCGGATTAAATACTTGTCAATAATTTTCATCTGTTTCCTGATGTGCCCTGAATCTCTTTGGAATAAGCTTCTTAAAGAAGTTAAATGTAATTGTGACTGTTTCCCGGTTTGTTTTGATGGTTAGAATTATTCCAAGGAAACCAAGCACGAAATTCGCAGCCCACATTCCGATAAAAGGTGAAAAGAATCCTCTCTCGGCAAGTTTTTCTCCTCCTATCAGAAACGCCCAATAAATAAGGAAGAAAAACAGGCTGATGCTCGCTGCAACACCGAAACCGCCCTTTCGGACCATAACGCCCAGAGGAGCTCCGATCAAAATAAAAACGATACATGCTACGGGGATAGCATACTTCTTGTAAATCTCAACTTCATACTTTTCAATTTCCCTGTCAGAAAATTCCACACTTCTTGATTTTGAAGTAATATTATTTTTTGCGGTTCTTATTTTGTCGAGCACTCTGGCTAATACTAATTTGTCATCAACTACAACTGCCCGATTTGGAAAGGATGATATAAACGATGAATCAGCGAAGAAATATTTATTAGTTTCTGCTTTTAGAAACTTGAGATGCTGCTCTCTCTCAGCCCGAAAATTGCCAACGATCGCACTCATGGTATCAACACCTAATTCTCTCTCACCTCGTATTCCTCCCTGTGACTGCTGAAAAGAGAACTGAGAGCCATCCATAACGATTCTGTGCTTATCATATATCAATTTCCTGTAAAGACTTGTTTCCTTTATATCTGCTTCATGAATTTCGCCGCGCCATAAATCCATAACAAGATTTTTCTGATCTGCAGTAAAATAAATTTTGCCCGTATTTGCAGTAACAACATTTATCTTTGCAGGAGTTGTGTAATCATAAATTGTTACACCGCTCAGCTCATTAGTATTCGAATTAATTGCTCTTACCAGTATTGCGTATTT
>JACZKK010000220.1 GCA_014860115.1 Ignavibacteriaceae bacterium | reverse complement strand
CACTGTGAATAATATAAAATTGATTTTCCTTTAGTATTGTTTCTATATATTTATCGTCTTTAATATTTCCTTCGATTGAAATTTCATAATCCGTCTCCAGAACATAATCCAGTATATCTGTTTCGAACAGCACATCATCTCCATCAAACCTCACTCTCGGTATAGAATCATTTTCAATATATTCGACAAAAGCTTGAAGTTCTTTATCATTTGCTTTTAGGGTTATTACTGTATTTTGAAGAATAACTTTTATATTGTCAAAATATTTCGAGAGATACTGATAGTAGTAAAGACTATCTTTTTCTTTATTTATACCTAAACTATCTAAAATTTCAAAGTAATGATTATCTCCTTCCATTAAAAACTTTTTCTTACTTTCAGCTAATTCAATGCCTAAAGAAATTGCCTTGAAAGCAGAGGAGGATACTAATCTATTATGATAATCTTCTACTAAAGAAGTAACATCAATTGTTACACATCCATATAAAAGGAGTAATGAAATTACTAAAGTTTTTAAGAGTGAATACATTTATAATCCTACAACGAATTACTTTGCCATATAACTAATACTTATCAGGAAATGCCTACACTGGTTTTACAGCAAATCCTGTTTTTCTTAATCCTAATATCAAAATAACTATTAACGAAGTCAATAAATAAATTTGCCTATTGTATTTAAACGCCTTTTATTTTGATAAATCGAATAATATTAGGATAGAACGATTCTTGATATTATTTTTGACCCGCCGTGCAAATCAAGAATCAATCTCAAAAAGAAACCGGTAAACCAAAACTTCTGGACCAGGTAAAAACGCATCTTCGCTCCCTGCATTACAGCAGACGGACTGAGCAATCCTACGTCAACTGGATAAAACGCTTTGTTCTATTCCACAATAAAACTCATCCCGAAAAACTGGGTAAGGACGACATTAGAAAATTCCTGAATTACCTGGCAGTGGAAAGAAATGTTTCCGCTTCAACACAAAACCAGGCTTTGCAGGGAATTCTGTTTCTCTACAAAGAAATTATTCACAAAGATGTTGGCTGGGTTGACGATATTCAGCGCCCGACAAAACCAAAACACATTCCTGTAGTTTTCACTAAGGCTGAAGCTCATTCCATTATTCAAAACATGGAAGGCTTGCCAAAACTTATTACCGGACTTTTATATGGTTCGGGTCTGCGTTTGTCTGAAGCATTGCGTCTTCGCGTTAAAGATATTGATTTTGAATTAAAGAATGTCATTGTTCGTGATGGAAAAGGTGAACAGGACAGAATCACCCTTCTTCCTGATTCACTTATTCCTCACTTGAAAGATCAGATTGAAAAGCGGCGTTCAGTGCATAACTCGGATTTGAAAAAAGGATTTGGAGATACAGTCCTTCCTTACGCGCTCGCAGACAAATATTCAAAAGCTTCTAAAGAATTTGGCTGGCAGTACCTGTTTGCAGCAGATAAATATTTTTATGATAATGAAAAGAAGAAGAAATACCGTTTGCATATTCACGACTCAACTGTGAGCAAAGCAATTAAAATTTCTATACGAAGTTTGAAAATAGATAAACCCACTGCAAGTGCTCATACATTCAGACACAGTTTTGCGACTCACCTTCTGCAAAATAATTATGATATCAGAATCGTACAGGAACTTCTTGGTCATAAAGATGTTCGTGTAACTATGGTTTACACTCATATAATAAAAAATCTTGGTCTTGGTGTAAAAAGTCCATTAGATTTTTAAATTACACTATCAAAAAATAAACGAATTTAAAATGAGAAAAACACTTATAATTTTCCTGCTCATAATCATTCATTCATTCATCCATTCATCCAACTTGTCCGCCGGAACTCCAGTGAAGGAGGATCATACAGCAATGGCTCAAACGCAGCAAACCGCATTTATAAATGGAAAAATTTATACTGTAAACGAAAAACGAGCGTACGCAGAAGCTGTGATAGTTGAAGGCAATAAAATCAAATTCGTCGGCACAACTGAGGAAGCAAGAAAGTTTATTGATTCTTCCACAGAAGTTATTGACCTCGAAGGGAAATTAATGTTACCGGGATTTAATGACAGTCATCTTCACTTCACAAGCGGCGGAAGTTATCTTCTTGGCATAAATCTTCGTCCTGCTCTCAGCAAAGAAGAGTTTGCAAACATTATTAAAGATTATATTAAGAAGCGAGACCCGGCTTCGTCTCGTCAGGACGGGACTACGCCGTGGCCTGATAGGTGGATAACAGGTGGTCGGTGGGACCACGAGCTCTGGCCAGATAAATCTCTACCTACGAAAGAATTGATTGATCCGTTTACAGAAAACACTCCCGTATTCGTAAGCAGGATTGACGGACACGTTGGGCTTGCAAATTCAAAAGCACTTGAGCTTGCCGGAATAACAAAAAATACTCCCGATCCCGCCGGAGGATTAATTGAAAAAGATGAAGACGGTAATCCAACAGGGATTCTGAAGGACAATGCGATGGATCTTTTGTTCAAAGTAATTCCGCCTCCATCACTCGAAGAAAATATTGAATCAGCTCTACGTGCACTTAAAGAAGCAAGAAAGCTCGGCATAACCAGTGTGCAGGATTTAACTCAGCCCGATGAGTTTGAAGCATATAAAAAAATACTTGCCGATGGGAACCTGACTTGCAGAATATATTCCATCTGGCCGATTGATAAATATGAAGATATAGTTCGTGGAGGAGTTACCGTCCATACCGATGAAGGACTTATTAAACGCGGCGGCTTAAAGGGTTATGCGGATGGATCACTTGGTGCAAGCACTGCCTGGTTCTTTGAGCCATATGTTCAGAATCCAAACACATCCGGACTTGCAATTGATATTGTTACAAACGGCAATCTTGAAAAATGGGCAACGGATGCTGACAGAAACCGTCTGCAGATATGCACTCACGCAATCGGTGACAGAGCTAATGCATTTATGCTTGATCTTTATGAAAAAATTAAAGCAACGAACTCACCCTGGGAAAGAAGATTCAGGATTGAGCACGCACAGCATCTTCGCAGAGAAGATATAAATCGTTTTTCAGAAATCGGAGTTATTGCTTCTGTTCAGCCGTACCATTGCATTGATGATGGTGTTTGGGCAGAAAAAAGAATCGGTGCTGAGAGAATAAAAACAACTCATCCATACAAATCATTATTAAAAAGCGGTGCTGTCGTTGCTTTCGGTACAGACTGGCCTGTTGCACCTCTCAATCCTCTGTTTGGAATTTATGCAGCTGTAACTCGTCAAACAGTTGACGGCAAAAATCCAAATGGATGGATCCCTGAAGAAAAAATTTCTGTTGAAGATGCAATCAAGTGCTACACTCTTAATGCAGCATACGCTTCGTTTGAAGAAAAAATAAAAGGGAGTATTGAAGTCGGTAAGCTCGCAGATTTTGTGGTGTTGAGTGATGATATCCTTACCATTGATCCAGATAAAATAAAAGATGTGAATGTAGAGATGACAATTTTTGATGGAGAGATCGTTTATGAGAAAAAACAATAGAACACGGATTCGACAGATGCAACGGATCATAACGGATTTATAATTTAATTTTTTTATGATTAGTATCATTTCTAAAGTAAATATATAATTGATGCGAAAAAGAAAATCCGTTTATATCAGTTCAATCCGTTTAATCAGTGTTCTATTATTGCTTCAACTTGAATAGAACTAAATATTTGTAACTATGGAAGTGAGAAGAATAGAACACGGACCTGCCTTTGCCAGTAAGGCGGTTTGACGGATGCAACGGATAATAACAGATAATCACAAAAGAGGTAAATATGCTTCACGGAGATATTACTGAGTTAATTATAAAAGCTTTTTATAAAGTTTACAATAATCTCGGTTATGGATTTTTAGAAAAGGTTTATGAAAACGCGATGAGGATTGAATTAACGAAAATGGGTTTGAATGTTTTACAGCAGAAAAATATAAAAGTATTTTATGAAACAGATCAGGTTGGAGATTATTTCGCAGATTTATTAGTGAATGAATTAGTAATAGTAGAATTAAAAGCTGCTGAAAATATATGTGAAGAACACGAAGCACAGTTGCTGAATTATTTAAAAGCAACTGATATCGAAGTTGGATTACTGTTAAACTTTGGCAAAGAACCTAAATTCAAAAGAAAATACTTCACTAATGATAAAAAGAAAAAATCCGTTTAAATCAGTCTGATCCGTTCGATCCGTGTTCTATTGTCCTAGTTAAACACGACCGCAATCCACTCATCCATTTTTTCGAGTTGCAAAGTAACAAAGTCTAGTGAATGATATTTTTCTTCAATTGCTTCTTTATCTGAATCAAGTAAGCCTGAAAGAATTACCACTCCACCGGATTTTAGTTTTGATTTTATCTTCCCTGCTATTTCCAGCAGAACATTTTTTTGAATGTTCGCAAGAATCAAATCAAAATCATTTTCTTTTACATCATCAATTTCACCCGTTATAATCTTAACTGAATGATTGACTTCATTTATTAAAGAATTCTCTTTACAGTTTTCAAGGCAGATTTCATCGAAGTCAACGGCGACAGCCCTCGAAGCACCAAGTTTAACAGATGCTATAGCAAGTATTCCAGTTCCTGAACCAACGTCAAGCACTTTCATCCCTCGCTTAATATACTTCTCCAATAATCTTAAAATCAGTTTGGTGGTTTGATGCTCTCCTGTTCCAAATGACATCTTCGGATCGATTGTTAAAACAATTTCATTTGACTTTACTGAATATTCTTTAAAAGTTGGTTTGATTACTATCCTGTCAGAAACTCTGATTACTTCCCTGCTCTTTTCCCAGAGTTCATTCCAGTTTTTATCTTCGAGTATTTCTTTTTCGATTCTAAATGATTTAATCAACTTTTCATTTTTTAATTTCATCAGGGCAACTTTAAACTGTTCTTCATTAGCCGAGGAATTATCAGAAGTGAAAACAGATATGTGATCATCGTTTTCAAGTAGTCCGGTGATCTCAAACTCCCACATTAATCCCGATAGCAATTCAGGATCAAACGGTTGAGTGTAAATTCTATATGATAAAAAGTTTTTCATTAGTTATTCATACTCAGCAAGCAGCTCACAAATTTTATTCTGAAATTCTCTCGCTTTGGAGGACTCATCAACATAATTCTGAATCATAATTGAAAAAGCAAGCAAATGACCATTCTTTGCAGTTACATATCCGGAAAGATTACTCACACCATTCAGTGTGCCGGTTTTTGCGTGAACATTATTTTGAGCTGCAGTATTTCTCATTCTGCTTTTCAAAGTGCCGTCAACTCCCGCAATTGCCATTGAGTTATAAAAGAATGGGAACAAATCTTTTCTTTCGTAATAACAATATTTTAATGTTTCCAGAATCAGTTCTGCAGAAACAAGATTGTAATGAGATACTCCTGAGCCATCAGCAATTGAATAATCATCTGAATTAAAACCGACAGAATCAATTAATCTTTTTACTGCGGCTAGTCCATCTTCTGCAACAGCCGGTGCACCGGAATCATTATAAGCCATTGAATATATCAGCATTTCAGCGCTGAGGTTATCGCTATCTTTATTTACAACAGAGAGCACCGTATCGATGGATGTATAAATTGAAGTAAGATAAACTGGATTCTCAGCTAAACTTTTTACCTCGATCTGTTTCTCAATAGAGATATCCTGTTCTTCTAACTTCTCTTTGAAGACTGTAAGAAAATATCTTTCAGGAAAAAGTAGGTTTACTTTTGAATAATGTTCATAGTTTTTAATCTTAATTACTTTACCGCTGACAAGAATAGTATTTTTTTTATTCACCCAATCACGTGTAATTAAAATGTCAGCCGCATCATCCGAAGCAACCGTTACTGAATTGTTTACAACATCCACGAATTTTGTTTCGGGATTAAGTTTAACAATCGCAGGCGAATCTATTTCTGCTCCGTCAACATAAACTTGAATTGAATTTCCATTTATATTCAAAGCACTTAGATAAGGTGCACTTGGTTCAGGATCATCGTCCCACATCCATCCTTTGCCCCAATACATAGAATCTTTTTTTGATATATCAGTATAAATTCCGCCCGAGATATTTTTAATACCGAGTGATTTAATTACTACAACTAATGAATCCAGATCTTCAGAAGAAAAAATCGGATCGAATCCACCAACTACAAAAACATCACCGAACAAAGTATTACCTTCAATCACACCTGCATGGTAAATATCTGTCCTGAATGAATAATACTCACCAAGATTTAGAAGTGCTGCAGCAGAGGTAAGTAATTTCATATTCGATGCAGGACGAAGAAGCAGCTTTTCATTTTTTTGAAAGAGAGAGATGCTGTCGGCTAAATCAAAAATATCAAGTGCAATCAAGGTTTTGTCAAAGAAGGGATCACTAAGGATTTGATTGATACTTGATGCTAGATACTGGATGCTGGATTCTTGAACATGGCTATCTGTTTGAGAGAATGAATTGAAGTTTAGTATAAGAGAAAGAACTAGAAGGTTTATAGCGTTGAAAACGAATTTCAAATTTGAAATTAAAATACCAATTATCCTGTAGTCACCCTTAGGGGGATTTAGGGGGCCCTTAATCATTTCCAAAGTATGGTCTTATTCTAAACTCCGCACCAATTTCTTCTTCAGTTATTTTTCGGGCGTGCTCGATATCGACTTCATCAATTGAAACAATTGTCATTACAACTTTATCAACGAACGGTTTAGATTTTTTGGCAAAGTCAATCATTTCATCATAGTAAGATGTGTCAAGACCAACAATTTCAGAGTATTGTTTCGGATCAAACGTATTCAGACTAATTGATACAACATCAATCAAGCCTCTCATTTCCGGTGTGATATCTTTTTTATTAATAATGTTTCCGTGACCATTTGTGTTAAGTCTTGTCTTTCCACCATTTGCCTTTACATATTTCGAAATATCTTTCACAATATCCCATCTGATTGTTGGTTCACCATAACCGCAGAAGACAATTTCATTATACTTTTTCGGATCGCCAATTTCTTTAATATAAACATCTGCCGAAGGTTCCTCACTTCTTTCCATTCCAAGATTGTAACCTCTTAGGACAGGGTTTTCTTTCCGCTTACAGAACACACAATGGGCATTACATCTGTTTGTTACATTAATATAAAGTGAATTACCTAGCTTATATGTGAATGCAGTGTTGGGTTTACTGCCGATGCCAAATATTTTGAATGCGTTAAATGAAGTTATCCTTGCTACATCTTCAATTCTTAATTTATGAAGTTCAGCAATTTTTTCAGCAACTAATTTTACATAAGCTGGTTCGTTTCTTTTTCCCCGATGAGGAACCGGTGTCATAAAAGGCGAATCAGTTTCGAGCAATAAATTTTCAGGTGGAATGTGCTGGAGAATTTTGCGAAGACTATCCGCTTTTTTAAAAGTGATATTACCTGTAAATGAAATCATAAAATTCATTCCTACTAATTCCATTGCATCTTGCAGCGAACCATTGAAACAATGAAACTGACCTTTCAATCCGGATCCGCAGTAACTTCTGATAATCTCCATCATATCTTCATTGGAATCACGATTATGAATTATTACAGGTAAATCTAATTTAAGTGCGAGTTCAATTTGTGCTTTGAATGCTTCTATCTGTTTTTCTTTTGGAGAGAAATCGTAATAATAGTCTAAACCTATTTCACCAATGGCAGCAATCTTTTTGTGCTTTGCTAAGTTTTCAATTTCAGAAATGAGTGATGAATCCCAATCTTTTGTATCGTGGGGATGAATTCCAACGGCACCATAAATCATTTCATATTTTTTTGTAAGCTCAATTACCTGTTTTGCAGTTTTTAGATCGGTCGCAGGAACGAGTATGTAATCAACTCCATCCTGTTTGGCTCTGGAGATTACTTCATCCAATTCCCCGTCAAAGTTTGGATAAAAAAGATGTGCGTGTGTATCTATAAACATTGTTGAGTTTTACAATATCTATTCAACTTGTCCAATAACTATAGCTTGCTCATTTAATTCTTTGGCTAACTTTAGCGCAGACTCCACATTCTCTTTTGAAACAACAAATATCAGCCCAATTCCCATATTGAAAACTTCTCGCATTTCTTCATCAGATATTTCACCTGCACTCTGGATGATCTTAAATATTGGCAGGACTTCCCATTTACCCCAATCAATTTTAAGTTTTAATCCTGCGGGTAATATCCTTTTTGTGTTGCCAACGATTCCACCACCTGTGATATGTGATATTCCTTTTACTTCAATTTTACTTTTCATTGTTCTTATCAAACTAAGATATGAACGATGAACAGAAAGTAGTTCTTCTCCTAAAGTTTTATTTAGTAATGGAATTCTTTCTGCTAGCTTATATTTTTCGAGAAGAACTTTTCTTGCAAGAGAATATCCGTTTGTATGAAGTCCGGTTGATGGAACTCCAATGAGCACATCTCCTGAAACAATTTTATCACCTTTAATGATTTTAGACTTCTCAACAATACCAACGATAGTTCCAGAAAGATCGTAATCTCCCAGTTGATAAACACCAGGCATCTCGGCAGTTTCTCCGCCAATCAAAGCACAGCCGTTTTCTTTGCAGGCAATTGAAAATCCTTTTACAATTTCGGCAGCAACAACCGTATCAAGTTTTCCGAAAGCCATATAGTCCATAAAAAAAAGCGGCTCGGCACCGCAAACGGCAATATCATTCACACAATGATTAACCAAATCCTGACCAATCGTATCATGCTTATTTAGTTCGATGGCTATTTTCAGTTTTGTACCAACACCATCCACACTTGAAACCAAAACCGGCTCTTTGTAATTAGTTAAATCGGGTTGAAAGAAAGCACCGAAAAGTCCAATATCGGCAAGAACAGATTTATTAAAAGTTGATTTAGCATAGCTTTTTATTTTATCAACGGTTTCTTCGCCTGCTTTTATACTTACACCAGCATCCTCGTACTTTTTAGCCAAAATTAATTCCCTTTAATCTAAATTAACGAAGTTAAAATTTCCCTTTTGAAAATTAAGCACTTACCCCTTCTTATTCAAAAGTATTAGTTTTGTGATATGGCTAATACCGGTTATGAAAATTTATTTTTCAATGCGACGCTGCCAGTACCATATCATCCAATGCCTGCAAAAATTAGGTTAATTTTGATATATTTGCGCCTTGATTTTATGCAAGATAAAATGAAAAAATGGAAACAGAAGAACTAAATCAGAGAGAAAAAGCGATACTCAGGTCGATCGTTCAGCAGTTTATTTTGACTGCTACACCGGTCGGTTCCCGAAATATTACCAAGAAATACGATATCGGATTTTCTCCGGCTACGGTTAGAAATATTATGTCTGACCTGGAAGATTCAGGATTTATCAACCATCCACATACTTCCGCAGGTAGAGTTCCAACAGATAAAGGTTATCGTTATTATGTCGACTCTTTGATGGATGTCGATAAATTAAATTCAAAAGAAAAGGGGTTGATTGAAAATAGTTTAAATCTGTCAATTGATGAAACCGATGAGCTGGTCAAGGCTACTTCAAAGCTGCTAAGTTCAATCACAAGACAGATAGCATGTGTAACCTATCCAAATCTTGAATCGGGGATACTTGAAAAGATTCAAATTATTAGTCTGGCATTAACAAGAATTTTGGTTGTGATAAGTATTAGATCCGGATTAGTAAAGACTATTACAATGGAGCTTGACACTGAGATGAAAGAATCTCAGATTGAATCTGTTCAAATGCTGCTTAATGAAAAACTGTCAGGGTTAAGTCTTGAAGAAATAAGAAGTACTTTCAGAGAAAGATTTATAGATGTTCAGGAAGATCAGAAACCTATTATCAGATTGTTTGTTGATTCGGTTGATAAACTTTTTAAGGACGAAGTTAAATCTGAGCGGCTTATTGTTACAGGTGCAAAAAATCTGATGCAACAGCCTGAATTTGAAAATCCTGAAAATTTTCAAAGTATAATCGAACTGATCGAAGATAAAGATGTAATAGTACATATAATGGAAAAATCCTCTGAATCAAAAAAAGAAGAAGTTTTTATTTCCATCGGTAGTGAACACATAGAAAAGAAACTAAAAGAATATAGCTTTGTTAGCAAGGAATATAAATTCGGTGAGACCAGCGGTACACTTGGAATAATCGGACCGAAAAGAATGGAGTATTCCAGGATCGTTGCTATTGTGGATTATCTCGCAAAAATTTTAACAGAACATTTAAAATCACGTTAACTAAATAGGAGTTGATGAATTATGTCTAAATTTAAAAAAGAAAAACACCGGGATGAACAAAATAAAATGTCAGAGCCAGAAGAAAATAAGTCAGAAGAATTAGGGCAGAATGAAAATATTGATGCTGATGCTGCTGATAATTCAGAAGCTAAAATAGGTGAACTTGAAGTACAGCTTAAAGAATGGCAAGACAAATTATTAAGGAAGGCTGCCGAATTTGAGAATTATAAAAGAAGAACTGAAAATGATCAGTTCAATTTAATTAATTACGCTGCTGAATCATTTATTATTAAGCTTCTTCCTGTTGTTGACGATTTTGAAAGATCAATGGAACACATTGACGATATCGATAATAACAAAGCTGTGAAAGAAGGAATAAAGCTTGTGTATGAAAAGCTGCTGAAGTTGTTGAATGAGCATGGAGTGAAAAAAATGCAAACTAAAGGAGAACCATTCAACGTGGATTTCCACGATGCATTGATGCAGAGAAAAGATGATTCAGTTCCTTCTCACACTGTTTTGGAAGA
>JACZKK010000219.1 GCA_014860115.1 Ignavibacteriaceae bacterium | reverse complement strand
TTTAATATAGGAATTTAGTTATACTGACTCAACAAATTAAAAAGCACACTCTATGAGAAAAGTTTTTACCCTTTACCTGCTTCTGATTCTGAATTCACTGATTTACCCGCAGTACAGTCCAGGGGCACGACAAATATCAATGGCCAACTCCGATGCAGCACTTGCCAATGATGTATTTTCTTTATTCAACAATCCGGCAGGACTTGCACAATTGAACTGGAGAGAAGTTGGCATTTATTATTCCCCCGCTCCATTCGGCTTAACAGAATTATCAAACGGTTACGTTGCTTACAATGAGCCATTCAATTTTGGTTCAATTAGTATTGGTGGAATGACATATGGTTTTGATCTCTACCGAGAATCAAAAGTTGTACTTGGTTACTCTTACAATTATGAAAATATTTTATTCGCCGGAGTCACAGTTAATTATCATACCTATTCAATTCAGAATTACGGAAGCACGAGTGCAGTGTATTTTAATGTCGGCGGACTTGTTTACATACTTGATAAACTACGCTGGGGATTTGTTGTAACTAATCTCAACAGAGCATCGATCGCTGATATTGATGATCAGATTCCAATGGTTCTTTCAACCGGCTTTAGTTATGATATCCTCCAAAATTTTTCTCTGAATTTTGCGTTAGAAAAAGATATCAGTTATAATCCTTCAGTGCAATTTGGAATTGAGTATGATATAATTGAATATCTTTCATTACGAGCCGGTACTTCGAATGACCCATCAAGATTTACAGCAGGAATTGGGATTAACTATTCAATCTTCAGTCTTGACTATGCATTTTTTACTCATCAGGATCTTGGCTTAACACATCAGGCAGGGATAATATTAAGTTTCGGAAAAGAAGGAAGCAGGTCAGCAGCCGTTAGACGATATTTAAATTCAAGCGAATAAAATTCTCTAAGTACTTTGAAACGAATATTTTTCATATTGATTCCTGCTATTTTTCTATCAAGCATTGCCGTTGAAGAAATATTTTCTCAAACAGATTCGACTTACCTGAGAACGGAAGAAATTCTTGAAGATATTCTGCAGGAACCTGTCGGTGATATTGATGAATCAGATTTGTACGACCAGCTTGAGCAATTACTGCTCAACCAGATAAATATTAACACCGCAACAATAGAAGAACTAGTACAGATTCCCTCTATTGATATTTCAACAGCGAGATTAATTATCGACCATCGAAATAAGTATGGTTATTTCTTTTCATTAAATGAACTTAATTCAATTGAAAATCTTGATAATGAGCTGGTAAAAAAAATCACTCCATTCCTTCGAATTGATAAAAAGCCTTCTGAGGTTGTTGAACCACCTGGAAAAATAGAGACTATCAGCTCACGAACAAACGTTCTTTTAAGAAGCAGAATCATTAATGCTCTTCAAACGAATGAAGGCTTCTTAGAGAACAGGTTTGAAGGAACAAAGCCAAAAATTTATAATCGCTTGCTAGTTAAGTATGGAAATCAATTCCAGGCCGGATATCTTGCTGATAAAGATGCCGGAGAAAGTTCGATAAATGAATTCTCAACATTTCACATTGCTGTTAATGATATAGGTGTTATACACAGGGCAGTTATTATGGATTACTTTCTGGAGTTTGGGCAAGGATTAACTTTCTGGAGTCCTTATGCATACGGCAAGGGTCCGGATGCAGTAGTTCCAGTGAGAAGAAATGACAGAATAATAAGGCCTTACACAAGCTCAACTGAAAATAATTTTTTCAGAGGAGCAGCAGCAGCTTTTAATCTGGGTGATTTTATTTTATCCGGTTTTTACTCTTATAACTATTTTGATGCAAATATTGACAGCGCTACTGGCAAGATAACCTCTACACCAATAGATGGACTTCACAGAACTCCGAATGAAATTAACAAACGAAAAACGGCAAGTGAAAAGATGATCGGTGGAAGAATTGATTATAGATTTGAGAATATTCTACACCTTGGCGCTATCTACTATCAATCAAGTTTCAGTAACGAATTTCAACCTTCTAATGTTTACGATATTTCAGGCGATAAGTTCAACTATACTGCAGCCTCATATTCGCTTATATTTAACCGATTCAACTTTTCAGGTGAGTTTTCATACAACGGTACTTCTGTTGCATCGATAAATATGTTTCAATTATTAATAAACAATGATTTTACCTTCATCACATCGGTTAGAAGCTATCCAAGAAATTTTAATAGTCTGCACGGATATGCTTTTGGAGAAAGAAACGGTGCAACAAATAATGAATTTGGAATTTACACAGGATTCAGATGGAGGACACCGATTGGACTGTTAAATTTTTATTACGATCAATTCAAATTTCCTTACGCAACTTTTTTTAATCCCAATTCAACTCAGGGTGATGAATACTTAGTAGATTTCCTTACAAAGCCAATTCGAAAATTTGAATTAAGAGCACGATATAAATATGAAAACAAGGATATAACTGAATTAGTTGAAAATTCGAAAAGTATTGTTAAAAGATTACGGCAGGTATTTCGGGGAGAAATCATTTATTCAATCTCCAACAAAATCAGAATGAGAGGAAGATTTGAGTACAACACGTTCAGGGTTGCTCAAACAGGCGAGGATGAAGATGGCTATTTGATTTTTCAGGATGTAAGATATTCGCCAACAAATAATTTCAATCTTTACGGAAGAATTATATTTTTTAAAACCGATTCATTTGGCTCAGCGATATATGAATATGAAAATAACCTGACAGGCGTTTTAACAAATATTCCTCTTTTCAATGAAGGAATAAGATGGTATTTGCTTTTAAGATATAGACCTTACAAGCTGGTAACTATTTCTGCTAAATATTCGGAAACCTATAAACCTATTGAAAAATCTCTCGGTTCAGGAGATAGCAGTATACCCGGTAACCTGGATAATGTTGTATCCGTACAATTAGATTTAAACTTTTAATAACTCAGATAGCCTTTATTGTAATAAAATTTTTCATATATTTTTATACGGTATTCTAATTCATTGCAATTCAATATATTTAGAGAGTTAAATCAAAAGTGTTTTCAGTGTAGCTTGCTCTTTAGCTTATTTGTTTAGGTTTGAGACGCGTTAAAAAAATTTACACCGATTACTGAATTAAATTATCTTAAACAAGATTTTGGAAGAACTTACTTCATGCAAAGCTCAAAAATAGATTTCATTTCGAAGTATAATAATCTTATTAATGTCGCACTCACTGCCTCCGGTGAATTCCCTGGAAATTTATGTGATTATCTTGTTAGTGAGTTCGATCTTGAAGCAGTTGTGCTTGTTAAAATAAAAGAGAATGGATTTGAGTTTTTAGGTAAATCATCTTCTGCAAAAAAATCTTATGATATTAATTCTAAATTATTGTGCACACACTGCAACTCTTTAAATTATAATTCAACTGAGACGAAATTTGAGAGTAATCCACAATGCGAATTTAAAGCCAGTGATGTTGTTTTAAATGAAGCGTGTTTGCATATAAGTATTACTGATAATGAACGTGTATTACTTAAAATTGCTAAAAAATCAGAATTCACATCAAACGATAAGGACAACTTAATAGTAATTGGCAATACGATAAGAAACTTGCTGCGACTCTGGATGGGAAAAAAAGGAAGCCTGAGTAATTCAGTTAGTGAAATTATTGCATCAATAAGCTCTGAGTTAAGAGCTCCGACTAATAGTATTTTGGGATTTGCTTCGCTGATTACTGATGAAAAATTATCACAAGCCCAATTGGAATACCTTGCTACTTTAAAGGAAAACTCTCACGAATTACTATCGCTTTTAAATGATGTTATAGACCTAGCAAAACTTGAAACTGATAGAAGTAGTTCTGATCTGACTCAAATAAATTTATCACAATTTTTCAATGAAATAATAAAAGTTTTTGAAGATCAGATTGACAGAAACAAAATAGAAATAATCACAAATATTGATAAGAATCTTCCCGTTTCCGCAAGAGTTAATCCAACTAAATTAAAATATATAGTTGTAAATTTATTTACGATTTCGCTAAGGTTAACCGAGAGAGGAAAGATTACATTAAGTGTATTTTCTTCTGAAAAAAATCAACTAAAAATAAGAATTTCTGACACCGGCACAGGCGTACCTGCTGACAAACTAAAAGATATCTTTACACCATATTCACTTGTTGATCAATACGTTAATACTACCGGCGGCACAACCGGTCTTGGCTTAACTCTTGTTAAGAGATATATTGATTTTCTAAATGGCGAACTGGAGATTTCCAGTACTATTGGAAAGGGTACTACATTTAATCTCAACATCCCGGTTGAAGAGATAACTGCGATTGAAGAACAAATAAGCACATTACCAAAACCTGACCTGACAAATAAAGTCCTGGTTGTTGAAGATGATTATGCAACATCAAAACTTCTTGGTAATTATTTAAACAAATGGGGCTATGAACCTACAATTGTAAATTCTGCAGAGCAAACACTAAAGATTCTTGAGAAAGAACAATTCCTTGCCATTTTAATGGACATAGTCTTGCCAGACGCTAATGGTCTGGAACTTTTACAGCGAATTCGTGAGATAAAAAATTCCAAAAAAACGCCTGTGGTCATCTGTTCGGTTGAAGCAGAACAGCAAAAAGCCTTCCTGATGGGGGCGGTTGAGTATTTTGTTAAACCAATAAATTATAAATTTCTTGTAGAAGTATTGACTCACTATCGCCTCAGGAAAGACTCGCACATTTTGATCGTTGATGAT
>JACZKK010000218.1 GCA_014860115.1 Ignavibacteriaceae bacterium | reverse complement strand
TCACAACCGGTTGAAGATAGACTTGCACAAATTGCAAATGAGCTAATTAATAAAAGGCTTGAGCAGACTACTAATTTTCCTTTAAGGGAAGCAGATAAGCAGCAATATTCGCCCGATAAGAGCAAGCTGGCAACGGAAACTTTAGCAAATATTTATCTTTCACAGGGACAGAAAAACGAAGCAATAAAAATTTACGAATTGCTTGCTAACCGTAATCACGGAAAGAAAGAATATTATCTTGAAAAAATTCGGGACATAAGGTCTCAGTAAATTCTCTGATTTAATAAACTTATCCTGATCACTTACGTTTCCTATGGCAGCTATTCTATCAACCAACAAATTAAACAAGAGTTTTTATCGAAGAGAATTACTTATTGTCGCAAGAGAATTACTAGGTAAAGTTCTGGTAAAATCAAGTGGCAAAGAAATTCTTGCCGGAAAAATTGTTGAGGTTGAGGCTTATCACGGTGACACAGATGAAGCTGCGCACTCTTATGGCGGTATCACTAAACGAAATGAAATTATGTTTGAAACAGGAGGTTTTTTATATGTTTATTTTACTTACGGTGCCCATCACTGTTGTAATGTTGTAACCGGAAAAAAAGGACAGGGAACTGCGGTACTAATTCGTGCAGTGGAACCGATTTCCGGAATTGATAAAATGATAAAAAACCGATTCGGCAGAAAGCTGAAAAATGATAAAGAGATTTTTAATTTAACCAGTGGACCAGGCAAAGTCTGTCAAGCATTTAAATTAGATAGAAATCACTCCGGAACAGATCTTACAAGTGAAGATATTTTTATGTTAGACGGAGAAAAAATTAGAAGCAAAGATATTGGTGTTTCAAAAAGAATTGGAATAACAAGATCAGTAGATTTACCATGGAGGTTTTTTATTAAAGATAATCCATATTTATCGCGTAAATGGTTTCACCAAAAAATATATTGATTGTTCGGACAGATCGCATTGGGGATGTGGTTTTATCTTTGCCGATGGCTGAGCTAATTAAGAAAAAATATCCTGATTGTAAAGTAACATACTTCATCAGGGATTACACAAGCTCTCTTATTGATGGCAATCCTTTTATCGATGAAGTATTTATAGCAGAGGAATCAGATGGGGAAATACTTTTCGGAAAAAATTTAAAAAAAATAAAATCGAAAAAATTTGATACTTGTGTGGTAGTAAACCCAACCTTAACAATTTCGTTGATTATGTTTTTATCCGGAATTCAAAACAGGATTGGAACAGGCTACAGATGGTATTCTTTTTTGTTCAATCAGAAAGTTTTTGAGCATAGAAAGCATGGTGATAAACATGAACTCGAATACAATATTAATCTTCTTAATAAAATAGATATAAATTTTAAAGACTTTTCGAACGAGATTAAATTTCACCTGAACGTAAATGAAAAAAGTTCTGAAAAAATAAATTTAATTTTATATGAAAAAGGATTTAAGTCGGGAAATAAAATTGTAATTATTCATCCCGGAAGCGGCGGAAGTTCAGTTGATCTTCGCAAAGATAAATTAATTCAACTTACCGGAAGGATAGGCAATCTTAATAGTGTTACAATTATAATTACCGGTAGTAAAAGTGAATCCGAACTTTGCCGGGAATTTGAAATCACTGAATCTGTCGTAAACCTATCCGGTCAGCTCGATTTATCTTTATTAAAAGCTCTTATAAACAAAGCAGACCTTTTCATTTCAAACTCTACCGGTCCAATGCATATTGCTGCAGCATTGGGAGTGCACGTTATAGGCTTTTTTCCTAAAATTTTGTCCTGTTCACAAAAGAGGTGGGGACCGTATACAGAAAAGAGGACAATCTTCAGCCCAACAATTGACTGCAGCAATTGTACCCGCGAACAATGTGAAAAACTTGACTGTATGAATAGTATTGATATTGGCAGAGTATTTGACGAAACTAAGACTGTATTGAAAATTCTATAATTATCTGGAGCTGTAAATGTATTTGTGTAAATGGATGTATGTTGTTTTGTTCATCATCTTGGGCAATTTCCTGATTGCTCCACAATCTAAAGACGAATTCAGAACCTTAGAAAATAAAGCTTTTAAGGAAGGTGAGAAATTAGTCTTTGATCTTGACTATGGATTTGTCACTGCCGGAGTTGCTGTAATGGAAATTCCCCGAATTAAAAAAATATCTGGAAGAAATGCATATCACGTTAACTTTGAAGTTAATTCGGTACCGAGCTTTGATATGTTCTATAAAGTTAGAGATCGTTATGAAAGTTATCTGGATGTTGAAGGATTATTTCCGTGGAGATTTGAGCAGCATATCCGGGAAGGTGGATATACACGTGACTTCTCAGCATTCTTCGATCATAGAAAGGGTAAAGCGAAAACGAGCGAAGGCGAATATGAAATTCCCCTTTACGTTAATGATATAATTTCTGCATTCTATTATGCAAGAACTATTGATTATTCAAATATGAAGGTGAACGACTTAATTAATTTGAAAAATTTTTATAAAGATAAAGTATACGATCTGGATGTAAAATATTTAGGTAAAGAAACGATAGATGTGCCTGCTGGAAAATTTGATTGTATTATTGTTGAGCCGTTGGTTAAAGAAGGCGGACTATTTAAGCACGAAGGAAATATTATAATCTGGCTTACAGATGATGAGCTAAAAATGCCTGTGAAGGTTAGAACTAAAATAATTATTGGACACGTCGAAGCAAAACTCACCACCTATGAAGGTCTTGCGGGAAAACTAACTTCAAAACGCTAATATTATCTAAAACTGATTGAAATGAGGAGGCTTTTGTCTCCTCTTTTCTTATTAATCATTTCATAATTTATTAACTTTGTTAAAAGCAATAATTATAGAAAATTAAAAGACTAAATTGGAAGAACTCGAAAATCAACAAAATCAAATTGAACCTGAAAAATCAGGGGAACAAATTCCATTAGCAGAAACTTACTCTCCATATCCGCTTATTTCACCTGTTGCAGCGGCATTCCTGGGTTTAGTTGGCGGATTTATTCTCTACCAGTTTTTAGGTGGATTAATGACTCTGCTGATTTTTGGTTTCGACCTTGAAGCCGCACCGGTGAATGGTTTACGATTTATGACTATCATTGGACAAATTTTATTCATTTTTATTCCAGCTTTACTTTTCAGCAAATGGATTTATGGAGATGTTTCGAAAATTATTTCTCTTAAATTGCCGAATTGGAGAGAAGTAGTTCTATTTGTGTTAGGAATAATAATTCTTACTCCTCTTCTTCAAAGCTATCTTTATATTCAGAATTACTTAATCGAGCAATGGGCAGAAGTTTCACCATTCATCAACTCAATAAAATTTTTACTTGACTCGTTAAATGAATTAATTGAAAAAACATTTGGCAATCTGATTCGGGCTGATAATGTACCTGAAATGCTTTTGGTTATAATAACTATTTCTGTTGTGCCCGCAATTTGCGAAGAAGTGATGTTCAGAGGATACATCCAGCGCAGTTTTGGGTTTAAATTCAAGCCACACATAGCTGCAATTCTCACTGCTTTGTTTTTTGCTTTATATCATTTTAATCCTTACGGACTAATACCATTGGCGATTATAGGATTTTATTTGGGATTTGCCGCTTACACAAGTCAATCGCTGGTTATACCAATTATTATACATTTTCTGAATAACTTTTTTGCGGTGATGCTATACTTTATCATTGGCGATGATGAGCTATTTAAAAGTAATGTTTCCGATGCTGAAGCTCTCGATGCGAACATAATTTATTTTCTGATATTGTTTTTTATGTTTACGGCATTAATGTTTTTTATCAGAAATTATTATAAGAAAATCAAAATTCCACAGGAGGTTTAAATGCCAGTATGTCCAAAATGTAAATACGAATACGTCGACGGGATAGTAATCTGTCCAGATTGCAATACTCCACTTGTTGATGCGATTGAGCTGAACAATTATTCGGATCTTTCAGAAGAAGATTGGGTACTTGTTTATACATCATTTAGTGAAATTGATGCTGAAATGCTGAAAGAAAATCTTGAAAGTGCTGGAATCTCAGCATCAGTTCTTTCACAAAAAGATTCAAGTTTTCCTGCTCCTGGTGATCTTTCAACAATAAAATTGTTTGTAAAGAAGGTTGATGTTCCGGAAGCCCTTGAATTTATACAAGAAGTTAAAAGAAAACCATTAGACTCAGAGGAAGATGCCGACGAGTGAAAATCTAAAGAGAGTATTTGTTTCTTTAATTGGTATCCCGGTTATACTTATTGCCAGCTATCTTGGCGGGTATTATTTCTTTTCCTTTGTTGTCATCATTGGTCTGCTCTCGTTTTACGAGTTCAGTCTTCTCGTCAGGCATAAAGGTGCAAATGTAAATTTGTTTCTTGGCGGGATAATCATTTTCGTTTTTCTTCTTAATCAATTTCTTGACTTAGTCGGTCCTGTCTTTATCATTCTTCTATCTTCTTTAGCACTTTTAACTTTTGAACTATTTCGTAATAAAGGTTCAGCAATTTTTAATCTTGGTTCAACTTTTCTTGGAATATTTTACATTGGAGTTTTTTCTGCTTCACTTATTTCAGTTCGTGAGTTTTATTCAAATGACATTTATACAGAAAATCTTGGTGTATATTTTATTATATCAATCTTTGCTTCAATTTGGGTAGGTGATTCTGCTGCATATTACGGGGGGATAAATTTTGGCAGGCATAAATTATTCCCGCGTGTTAGTCCCAAGAAAAGCTGGGAAGGAGCAATTTTTGGTTTTATTTTTTCTGTTGGTGCGATGATTTTTGCAAAAGTTTTAGTTTTGAATTCTTTAAGCTGGATGAATGTTATTGTTGTAGGAATTATTATCGGTACAATAGGTCAAATCGGTGATTTAGTTGAGTCATTAATCAAAAGAGATTCTGAAGTGAAAGATTCATCTTCGTTAATTCCAGGTCACGGTGGTTTTTTTGACAGGTTTGACTCATTGCTTTTTAGTGCACCGGCAATATGGATTTATCTTAATTACTTTAGTTGACGTAACTCGAAAATATGAAAACAAGAGAGAAAGTTAGTGTAATTACTTTAGGTTGTGCAAAGAATACCGTTGACTCAGAAAGACTTCTCCGCCAGCTTCAGCTTAATAATCTTGATCTCCGCTCAAACCCTACTGAAGCAGATACAGTGATTATCAACACTTGTGGTTTTATTGAAGCAGCAAAAGAAGAATCAATCAACACTATTATGAATGCTGTTGCCAGTAAGAAATCAGGAATAACAAAAAGGATTATCGTCGCCGGTTGTCTTTCTCAACGATACAAGAATGATCTTCAACAAGAAATTCCTGAAGTGGATGTGTTTTTTGGGACAGAAGATTATGAGAGAATTTTAAAAGAACTCGGCGGGGAACTGAAAAAAAATCTTCTGGGTGAAAGAGCAGTTTCACTTCCTTCACAAACAGCATATCTGAAAATATCCGAAGGTTGCGATCATCCGTGTTCCTTTTGTGCAATACCGATAATGAGAGGATTGCATAAATCAAAATCTATTGAAGAACTGGTTGCAGAAACTGAATTCCTTGCACGCAACAACACAAAGGAATTGGTGCTTATAGCACAGGATACAACCGATTATGGAAAAGACCTTTACAATACAAGAAATATTGCGGAACTTATAGCCAGACTGAGTAAAATTAAAGGAATCGAGTGGATCCGGTTGATGTATGCTTATCCATCAAGATTCCCGGAAGACTTAATTGATGAAATAAAAAACAATGATAAAGTTTGTAAATACATAGATATACCTCTTCAGCATATTTCTGATAACATTCTCAAATCTATGAGAAGAGGAATTACAAGCAGACAGACAAAAGAATTGTTATCTCAACTAAGAAATGAAATTCCGAGCTTGGTTCTCAGAACTACGTTTATTGTTGGATATCCTGGCGAAACAGAAAAAGAATTTCAGGAGCTTTGTGATTTTGTTGAAGAGTTCAAATTTGAGAGAATGGGAACATTCACCTATTCACAGGAAGCAAACACTGGCAGCTATGAGCTTGGTGATCCTGTTCCTGAAGAAGTAAAAAAACAACGGCAGAATAGATTAATGGAAATTCAACGCGAAATATCAGCTGAGCAAAACAGCCAGCTAATCGGGAGTGAACTAAAAATATTAGTTGAATCTATCGAAGGAGATTTTTATGTTGGACGCAGCTATCGGGATGCACCTGAAGTTGATGGTGAAGTCTTAATTCCTTCAAGTGATGGTAAGATTATTCCCGGTAATTTTTATACTGCGGAAGTGTATGATTCTGATGAGTACGATCTTTTTGCAAGATTAAAGAAAAATTAAGGACTAACCAAAATGAAAAAGCAATTATTTATTTGTCTTGTCCTCTATTCGGTAATTGCCTTTGCGCAAGATGACAACTTTTCCCGGATACCGGACAACAAAGTAAAATACTACCAGGACTTCATGTCATTCAAAGGTGAAACTGATAAGGCCAGACTGGATTATTTTATCCATGTGCCTTATAATGCAGTACAATTTGTAAAAACCGGGCAGGGGTTCGAGGCAGCTTATACAGTTACAGTATCTGTTTTTGATGAAGAAAAGAAAAATCTTATTACTGAAAAAATCTGGAATGAAAAAATTATTGCGATTAGTTATGAATTAACTAACTCCCCAGAAAATTTTAATCTTGGTCATCGTTCATTTGAATTAACTCCCGGAATATATTCAGTAAAAACTTCACTGTTCGATAAGGACTCCAAGAATGAATATAATTCTGAAAACAAAGTTATCGTTAAACAGTTTTTTACAGTTCCCTCAATTAGTGATATTATGCTAATTGCACGAAAAACTGTTGTTGAAGGAAGTTCGAAAATTATTCCAAATGTTTCCAGGAGTGTTGTTACCGATAGAGATCCCTTATCGACATTTTTTGAAGTCTATTCGGATACTGTGTCTAATTTATTTGTTGACTATGAGATTTTTGATGAAAAAGAAACCTCGATATATAAAACCACAACCGAAGTCGAAGTTAAGGCAGGCAACAATCAGATTTTCAATAACATCGATTCATTAAATCTTGATCTCGGAAAAAATCTTCTTAAGATCACTTTAAGAGATTCAAGCGGCAAAGAATATGATTCTTCAGTAAAATCATTCATGTCCCGTTGGGTTGGAGTTCCAATTACCCTTACCGATCTTGACAAAGCAATTGAGCAGATGGTCTATTTAGCGGCCCCGGAAGATCTAGCGTTTATCAAGGATACCGAAATTCGTATGGAAAAAGCCAAAAGGTTTGTTGCCTTCTGGAAAAGACAAGATCCCAATCCATCTGATGAATACAATCCTGTTTTTAATGAGTATTATAACAGAGTAGCATACGCGAATCAGAATTTTACATCTTACTCTCTTGACGGCTGGAGATCTGACCGAGGAATGGTAATGATTATACTTGGTGCACCGGATAATATCGATCGTCATCCATTCGAGTATTATGCAAAACCGTATGAGGTGTGGCAATATTATAACCTGAATAAACAATTTATATTTGTTGATTATACAGGATTTGGAGATTACAGGTTAGATCCAAGTACGCCACTCTATGGTGATCTGTACCGGTTCAGATATTGATTTATGAAAGCTCCCGTTGCCATTTGACCTCGGAGATTAAATTTTATGGGGATGTTTAATAGTTTAGGACGTGAAATAATGATTTATAAAAAGTATATCATCAGATTTAATTATCTCACGTCCTAAACAATTTAACAATATTAATAAATGATTCTCACCGTTACAATAAACCCTCTTCTGGAAAGACGATATTACTATCAATACCTTGATCTATCATCTGTAAACAGAAATGGAAAATTGATCATCCAAGCTGGCGGCAAAGGAATAAATGTAAACCGGCAATTGAATAAGATGGGGGTTAAGAACATTGCTATGCTGTTTACCGGCGGTGTAAATGGAAAATTAATTCGAGAAGCTCTAAGAAAAGAACAGATAAACTTTTCTGAAATTATCACCAAGAATGAAACGAGAGATTCTGCGATCATTATAGACCAGTCCACTGATAAAGTTTATTCCTTCTTTGGAACAGACTCAATAGTTTCATCAAACGAAGTTAGGGAATTCATCTCAAAATTGGAGAAAGCAATTGCTGCTTGTGAGATAGTAGTTTTCTCAGGAAGCTCTCCCTGCAAAGAAGCTGATCCGATTATTACGGAGGGAATCAATATTGCAAATAAACTTGATAAAATTTCCGTGTGTGATACTTACGGCAGACATCTTCAGGATTGCTACGACTCTTCACCAACTATCGTTCATAATAATACCGATGAGATCAGAACATCTCTTGGTTTGGATCTTCAGAATGAAGCTGATCACATCAACCTATTAAATATGTTATACAAAAAGGGAGTTAAGCAAGCTTACATTACTGATGGCGGCAGACCTTTCTATGCTTCCAATTTTGACTTTCATTATAAAGCAGTTCCCCCTAAAATTAACCCTGTTGATTCAACCGGAAGTGGCGATGCGTTCGTTGCCGGGATTGTATACGGCTGGCACAATAAGTTTACTTTTGAAAATCAACTACGCTTTGCAACTGCTCTTGCAGCTTTTAACGCAAAATCTTTCGAAGTCTGTGATGTTGAAATATCTGATGCTAATTCACTTGCTGGTAAAATCCAAATCAATGCTGTTGGAAAAAAATTAAAAGAAATAGATGATTCACCCGACTAAAAATATTTTATTGTACTTTATTTTATTTTCTATTGCAGTATTTGCACAAAAAATAGAGAAGATAGAGATTAACAGTAACAGGATTTTTAGTGATGCGGAAATAAAACAGTGGGCTGGCTTAAATGAGGGACAAAATTTTTATCCGGGCGTAATTGATACATCGCTCTCACGAATCTCGACCAATCTAATATCAAACGGTTATTTCAATTTTATATTCGAAGGCACACAGTTTGAGTTATCAACCGATTCTCAAAAAGTGAACTTACTTCTCAATGTAGATGAAGGTCAGCCTACCTTTGTGAAGGAATTATTTCTCAAAGCATCAGATTCAGTTAACATCGACGATTTCATCTCATCTTTGAATTATTTAAGAGGAGAGATTTTCAATCGATATGAAATCGAAACAAGTATCTCCAGTTTGTTGACAGATTTTGAAAACAGGGGATTTCCTTTCGCAGCAGTTAAGATTCAGTCTGTTCATTTTTATGATGATTCAGTGAGCAAGGATCATTATGCTGATATTTATATTGCGCTTGAAGAAGGAAGGCAGAGTCGTATCGATAAAATTGAAGTCGCTGGTAACACTTCTACAAAAGATTATGTAATTACAAGAGAATTAAGAATTGATTCAGGCGAAGAATACTCTCAGCAAAAAATTGTAAGTCTGCCGCGGCGATTAAATAAACTTCGTTACTTCGATCCGGTTCCAGTTCCCCAGTTTTATATTGATTCACAGAATAATGGTGTTTTGCTAATAAACGTAAAAGAAAGAAACACAAATAACTTTGATGGAATAATTGGTTATGTGCCTCCGGCAAATGATAATGAAACCGGTTACGTAACAGGATTAGTAAATGTAACTCTACGAAATATTTTTGGAACAGGGAGAGCAGCAGCAGTACGATGGCAAAAACTTAACCGTGAATCCCAGGAACTTGAACTTAAATATTTAGAACCATGGTTGTTCGGCTATCCTTTTAATTTGAACGCAGATCTTTTTCAGCGTATACAGGATACAACTTATGTGCAGAGAAGATTAGGCGGAGCTTTGGAATTTCTTGCAACGGAAGATATTTCAGCTTCTGCTTTCGTTTCAACTGAAGAAATAATTCCAACCGAGCGAACGATCCCTGTCTTTACTGTCTATAATTCTTCCTCTCTTACTACAGGTCTCGGATTGAAGATAGACTTAAGAGATGATCCAATAGCATCAACAGGTGGCTTTCTTTTCGAAACTGTTTACTCCTTCAGCAGAAAAAAAATTAATGGTCCTGCTGAGTACATAACTCCCGGATTGGAAACAGATCCTAATCTTCAAAGAATTACTGTTGGCTTTGGTGCTTTTTATGAAATTTTCTTCCGTAATATCATTGCTATAAGTGTGAATGGTAAAGAGCTCAACGGACCATTTTTTGAGCAGAGTGATCTGTGGCGGTTCGGTGGAACGAGAACAGTCAGAGGTTACAGGGAAGAGCAATTTCTTGCCTCCCGTATAGCCTGGTCAAATCTGGAATATCGTTTAATGCTTACACAGAGATCGTATGCGTTTCTATTTTTTGACGCTGGATATTATTTCCTTGATGCAGTCCCTGAAAAAGGAATAGCAAAATTGGAGGAATATATTTTCGGTTACGGGCTTGGTATTACAGTGGAAACTACAATCGGTCTGCTGGGTGTTAGCTTTGCTCTTGCACAAGGCGATTCATTTAGCGAAGGGAAAATTCATTTTGGAATTATTAATGAGTTTTGAGTGTTTAATAGTAAAATTTAGGAGAAACAGTGGCTGAACGACGAAAGACGTATTCAAATGAAGATATAACTGTAATCTGGAAACCGGATGTTTGTATACATTCAACCAAATGCTGGAAAGCATCACTGGCGATCTTCAATCCGAAACGAAGACCATGGATTGATATGTCAGCCGGAACAACAGAACAAATAATTAAAATTGTTGATAATTGTCCCTCCGGGGCATTATCTTATGAAAGGAATAATAAAATGAGCGAACAAAAAGCACAGCCTGCACAATCTCAGGAATCACAAACCACTGTCCAGGTAAGCAAAGGCGGACCATACCTTATTAAAGGTGAATTCGTTTTTGTAGGAACTGATGGGAAAGAAGAAACCAAAGAAGGTTCAATTGCACTTTGCCGTTGTGGTGGTTCAAATAACAAACCATTCTGTGACGGTACACATCGTAAAATTGACTTTGACCAGGGGTAATTTTCAATATGAAACTTAGTGAACTAAGTGCCTGCCTGTCCGGTATACAGGTCTTAGTGGTGAAGAATTTTTTACCACTGAGACATTAAGAGCACTCAGAAGCACTAAGATTTATTACTACACACCGCTAGATATATATTCTTTTCGTAAGTTTCGGCGAATCTTTCATCAAAACTTTTTCAGCTTTGTCAGAAAAACTTACAGCTATAGTAAAACTTATTCGACCAATTAATTTTTTAATTACTTTCATTTCTGTAATTGTTGCAGCAGTCATTTGTTCTCCTGATAAATTTTCAGGACTCAATATATTTCTTGCAGCGCTTGCAGCTTCGCTTGTGATGGCCTCAGGAAATGTTTTAAATGATATCTATGATATCGGAATAGATAAGATCAACAAACCTCTTCGCCCGATTCCTTCAGGTAATATAACCATCAAAGAAGCGTATGCTCTTTATTTTATTTTTATTGTCACATCAATAGTTATCTCAGCATTAGTAAATGAAAAAGCATTAGCAATTGTTCTTATTTCAATTCTTATGCTTTTTTTCTATTCAAAATATCTGAAGCGAATTCCCCTTGTTGGAAATATTACAGTTGCTTTCTTAACTGGTCTCGTTTTTATTTTCGGAGGTGTTGTTGTAGACAATCCGAATGCGGCAATTGTTCCGGCATTATTTGCTATGCTTATAAATCTTATCCGGGAAATTGTAAAAGATATGGAAGATGTTGAAGGTGATAGAAAGGCTGATATAAATACTTTCCCGATAAAGTTTGGTTTTCAGAAGTCAAAAGTTCTGATTCTTGTAATAACCCTTTTGCTTGTACTTTTTACACTTTATCCTTTTCTCACTGAACTATACAAAATAGAATATTTCATAATTGTTATGGTAACTGTAAATCCTATTTTAGTCTATTCAATGAAGTTGCTTTTCGAGAAGCAAAAACCCGGAAGTTTGAATAAAATAAGTAGTCTCTTAAAATTAAATATGATCTTTGGATTAATCGCGATCTATCTCGGAGTATGAAATCATTCGATAAAAAATATTTAAAGAGCAAAGTAAAATATCTCGCAGGTGTTGATGAAGCCGGAAGAGGACCCCTTGCTGGTCCGGTTGTGGCTGCTGCAGTAATTTTCAACAAGAAAACGAATATTAAAGGTGTAAATGATTCGAAACTTTTGACTGAGAAACAGCGGGAAGAATTGTATGAAAAAATTATTTCTTTAGCAATTGCATATTCCGTTTCTGTAGTTGAACATAACGTGATTGATGAAGTAAACATTCTTCAAGCGTCCTTACTTGCAATGAGGCAAGCCGTAGATGATCTTGAAATCAAACCTGATTTGGTTTTGGTGGATGGCAACAGAAAATTTCAATCAGATATTCCGGTTATAACAATAGTAAAAGGTGACTCAAAATCATTTTCAATTGCTGCTGCATCTATACTTGCAAAGGTTACTCGTGATAGATTAATGAAAAAGCTTGCCGTTAAATATCCTGTTTACTTGTGGGAGCAGAATAAAGGATATCCAACCCGGCAGCACAGAGAAATTATCCAAAAGCTTGGTCCAAGTCCGCTTCATAGAAAATCATTTCTCAAAAATATTTTAACAGAGCAGCAAGTGCTTGAGTTTGACACAAATGTAATTAATGATCAATAAGTATGAATCTGGATAAAAAGGAACTCGCAAAAAGAGGGGAGGATCTCGCAGCCAAAATTCTTACTGAAAAAGGTTTTGAGATCATTGAACGCAATTACCGTTTCAGTCACGGTGAAATTGATATAATTGCAATGGATCCAAAAGATAAATGCACTGTGTTTGTTGAAGTGAAAGCAAGACAAAATCTTGAGTTTGGTGAACCTGAATATTCGATAACCAAAAACAAACAGAAGCAAATAAGGAAGATGGCGGAGCTTTATCTTTTCGATAAAGGAATAACCGAAATTGATTGTCGATTTGATGTCTTTGCAATTTTATTTGAGGACTTAAATAATCCTCAAGTCAATCATTACGAAAATGCATTTTAATATTTTGCCACGAATTACACGAATGAACACGAATTATTTTAATTGATAAACAACCCGGCACCCGGACCAACTGGCAATCCTAAAAGCATCCATACAATTAAAAGTATTACCCACGCAATTAAAAAGAAGAATGAGTAAGGAAGCATTGTGGCAATTACAGTTCCAATACCGGCCTTGCTTTCATATTTCCCGACGAACGCTACTATCAAAGCAAAGTAAGACATCATCGGTGAAATGATGTTTGTTGTGCTGTCGCCAATTCTGTAGGCTACCTGAGTGAACTCCGGCGAATAACCAAGTAGCATAAACATTGGAATAAAGACCGGTGCCATTATTGCCCATTTTGCCGAAGCACTTCCCATAAAAAGATTTATAATTGCGGAGACAAGAATAAAGCTCAGCATCAAGGGAATTGCGCCAAGTCCGGATGCTTTTAGCAGATCAGCCCCTTCAATTGCGATTATCAAACCAATATTTGTCCAGTTAAAGTAAGCAACAAACTGTGCGGCAAAGAAGACGAGCACCATGTACACACCAAGCGACTCAATAGATTTTCCCATTCCTTTCATAACATCTGAATCATTTTTGAATGTCTTCGCACCAATTCCATAAGCAATGCCCATCACACCAGCTCCAATAAAAATGAATGCGACAATGCCTTTCATAAATGGTGAATTTAAAATATCACCTGTATTAATTTCGCGAAGGAAACCGTTATCCGGAATAAGACCAATTATTATAATAATTCCTAAACCCAGACCTGCAATGACAGCGTACAGTAATCCTTTTTTCTCCTCCTTTGTTAGCGGATTTAGTTCTTCGGGTTGTGTTGAACCTTCATAATTACCCAGCCTTGGTTCAACTAACTTTTCTGTTACCCACGTGCCAACGATCGCGATAATAAAAGTTGAAACGAACATAAAATAATAATTGCAGGCCGCGTTAACCACATAGGAGCGATCAATAATGTGAGCTGCTTCTTCTGATAGTCCTGCCAGCAAAGGATCAATTGTTCCGAGTAAAAGATTTGCACTGTATCCACCGGAAACGCCGGCAAATGCTGCTGCCAATCCTGCAAGCGGGTGTCTTCCAACTGCAAGAAAGATTACTGCTGCTAATGGAACTAATAAAACATATCCAACTTCACTTGCTGTGTTGGACAAAATTCCTGCGAACACAATTACGAAAGTCAATAACTTTTTAGGTGCTTTAAGAACCAGAAGACGCAATCCTGAACCCATTAAACCGCTTGATTCTGCTACACCGATTCCCAGCATTGCTACGAGAACAGTCCCGAGCGGAGCAAAACTGGTGAAGTTAGTGACCATTGTTACTAATATGCGATGTAATCCTTCAACTGTAAGAAGGCTTACAGGTTTTATTATTTCACCCGTGGCTGGATGAGTAACTTCAAGATTAAATGCGCTGACAATTCCTGAAATTATAATTATTGCAAATGCGAAGAGAGCAAATAATGTTGCTGGATGAGGTAAAGCATTTCCAACTTTTTCAATTAACGTTAAAAACTTATCTAAGAACTTTTTATTTTCAGGAGATTTATTGGCCATTTTGCACCTGTTTTTTCAATAAATAGATGATGTCAGTTATACTAATTCGTTTTGGTAAAATGAATATAATTATGTTGAAAAAAACAATAAGAATAACCTTAATATGTCTGCATAGAACTTATTATCCAAACAATTTCCCAAAAAATTTATTTAGTAAGGTGATTTAAAATGTGTTTGGATTTATATTACCAATCATTTTCTATATTTTTACCAGCAACCAAACTTTATTTAATGCATTAAAAATTGAATAATTTCCTAACATCCGATAAACTTTTCAATAAAACGGAAAAAAAACTGACCGAGTTCTTTTCTATGCTTGGTGGCTTGAGTACGTTTTCGGTAAGATTTGTTAAAGAAGTATTTCTACCCCCGTATGAAGTTGAACAAATCAGAAAACATATGATTGAGCTTGGGATGAAAACGCTGCCAATTGTTGGAGTAACAGGTTTTATTATTGGGTTGGTTATCGCAATGCAGCTTAGTCCGGTTCTGAAAAGATTTGGTGCTGAAGCATTTCTTCCGGGTTCAGTTGGAATTTCTATTGTTCGCGAGCTTGGTCCGGTGATCTGCGCATTAATTTTTGCAGGGAGAGTAAGTTCGGGCATCGGTGCTGAACTCGGCTCAATGAGAGTTACCGAACAGATTGATGCTATGGAAGTTTCGGGTGTAAATCCATTCAGGTATTTAGTAGTTACAAGAATTTTCGCTACAACTTTCATCCTTCCAATTTTAACTGTTTATGTAATCTTTATCTCACTGATCGGTGCATACATTGCGGTTGTACTTGTTCAGAATATGACATGGGCTTATTACATAGATAGAGTAATCTTTGCTGTAGAATTTGGTGATGCTATTCCCGGGGTGAGTAAAACTTTTGTATTTGGATTTATTGTTGGACTTGTAGGTTGTTACAAAGGCTACACTGCTGAAAACGGAACCGAAGGTGTTGGAAAGGCATCAACCAGTGCCGTGGTTGTTTCTTCTTTATTGATTTTGATCTTTGACATGATTCTTGTGAAATTAACTCTTTGGATCTGGCCCACGGTGAAGTAATGGTTGAAATTAAAGATTTATACAAATCGTTTAATAGCAATACCGTACTTGACGGTGTTTCTTTCAATGTAACCGAAGCTGAGAACATGATTGTATTCGGTAGAAGCGGAACAGGCAAGAGTGTGCTGCTCAAATGTATGATAAGATTATTGGAACCGGATGCAGGCACCGTTTTTATTGAGGGAAAGGATGTACTAAAACTTGATCTTAAAGAACTTAATGAACTTAGAAAAGATATCGGATTCCTTTTTCAGGGTGCAGCTCTATATGATTCGATGAGTGTTAGAGAGAATCTAGAATTTCCCTTGATCAGAAATTTCAATCTGGATAAAAAGGAGATTGATAAGAGAGTTCATTTTGTGCTTGAGGCTGTTTCTCTGCTCGAAGCAATTGATAAAATGCCTTCTGAATTATCAGGCGGGATGAAAAAAAGAATTGGTCTTGCAAGGTCTATCATCACAAAGCCAAAACTTATGCTTTACGATGAACCAACAACGGGACTCGATCCAATTACTGCTAAAGAAATAAGTGCTTTGATAACAGATTTGCAGCATGCATTGAAGATGACCTCAATTGTTGTAACGCACGATCTGCTTTGTGCAAAAATTATTGCGGACAGAGCAATTATACTGGATGAAGGAAAGATTGTAAAAGAAGGAAGTATTAACGATCTAACCACATCAAATGATCCATTACTTAAAAACTTTTTCAGTGATGAAATAATTGAAACCAACGGGAGTGTGAAATGAAAGGCGGATTATCAGGCGCCAAGCTTGGCATCTTTATTTTTATTGGAAGTACGCTTCTTGTTCTCGGAATTTTTATGCTCGGTAACAAAGAAGCTCTTTTTAAACCAACATTTATAGTAAAGGCTTACTTTCGGAATATTGAAGGATTAAGGAATGGCGCTCCGGTTAAGCTAAGCGGTATTGATGCCGGTGCTGTTCAGAATATAAAAGTTGTCGGTGATACTGTGAGTTCAATAGAAGTTACGATGAGACTGCTGAAAGAAATTGAACATTTTATTAGAGTAGATACCCAGGCAGAAATTCAAACTGAAGGATTGGTTGGAAATAAATTTGTTTCGCTCAAGATCGGCGACAGCAGATCAGAACTCGTGAAAGATGGTGGAGTAATTCGTGCGAAGGAACCCGTTAGTTTTGCTGATATAATTGAAGAAACTCAGGGTATTATGGGTTACACAAGAGAAATGACAAAAGATCTGGCTGATATAATTAACAGGATTAATGCCGGAGAGGGAACTGTTGGTAAAATATTTACTGATGACGCTCTTTATTATGCAGCGACTGATTTAACTAAATCAGCAGATAAAAGTCTTAACTCAATTACCACGGAACTGAACATAATAACAGAACAGTATAAGTCATTAGGTGTTTCTGTCGCTTCGGCAGTTGACAACATTAACAGAGTTGTAGTTGGCATCGATACTCTTCTTTACAATACTGCAAAGGGTAAAGGCGTTCTTGGCTCACTTTTAGTTGAAGGCACAAGTGCTGATTCAAATTTTCAATCTTTAGTTATAAATCTCAAAGCGATATCTGAAGAGTCAAAAATAGCTGCCACTCGTCTTTCTGAAAATATGGAAGCGCTTAAATATAACTGGTTATTCAAGAGTTATTTTGAACAGCGTGGTTATTGGGATGCTGCTGAATACGAAAAGGAAATAGACCGCAAAACCAAAGAACTCGATGAAAAAATAGAGGTGCTTAATAATAAAATTGATGAATTAAAATCTCTGGAATCATCAAATAAATAGTTTCCGAAATTAATTTTATGGTATGTATTTGGAGGGATTTGACATAAAGTAACAAATATTATAAATTGTTCTAGAAATTTATCCCAAACCAAAACAGGAGGCTGCAATGAAAATATTAAGAATTAATCCTTTGAAATCGGATGGCAGTGGAAAGACCGCTGCATTCCTGGATATTCAAACAAGTGATGGAATTATCATCAAAGGATTTCGTCTCGTCAATGGCTCTAACGGTCTGTTTCTTTCTTCTCCGGATCAAAAAGGAAAAGACGGTAAATATTATGAAACCGTTACACTTCCGAAAGAAATGAGAAGTGAACTTGAGAAGATGGCGCTGGAGGAATACAATAAAAACAGCCAGTGATCCATAAGTTCTTCTGTACGATTCAATACAAAATGAAATTGTAGGGGCGAGTTGTTGACTCGCCCTTATTATTTTACTTTGCCAGAATCATTTTCTTAGTTTGAGTGAATGAACCAGTTTTAAGTTGATAGAAATATATTCCACTGGTTAGATTCCGGACATCGCCGGAATGACTGACTTGAGAATTGAACTCAACTTCATAAGTTCCTGGTTGTTTTTCTTCATTCATAAGAGTTGCAACTTCGTTTCCGAGCACATCATAAACTTTTAACGAAACCATTATGTCACTCTGAGCCTGTCGAAGAGTGACAGACGGAATCTCAAACTTAATTGTCGTACTCGGATTAAACGGATTAGGGTAATTCTGATACAGCACAAACTCCTTCGGAGTAAAATCAACTTCAATTTCTACTTCGTTTGAGTAAGTGAATGATCCATCAAAATCAATTTGCTTGAGACGGAACTTGTAAGTTCCCGATGTTACACTCTCATCAGTGAATGAATATAATTTTGGTTCTGTTGTAGTCCCAAATCCGGGAACAAAACCAATTGTACTCCAGTCGTTGTCATTCTGAGTGACCTGCCTGCCGGCAAGGCAGGAACGAAGAATCTCGAAGCCTGAGTTGTTTGTTTCAGTTGCAGTTGTCCAATTTAGCTGAACAGCTCTTTCATTTTGTAGAACTGAAGCTGTGAATGAATTAAGCTCAACAGGCACAGCATTGTTAAACTCTATAATCATTCTTAATTGATTAAAGACAGAAGGATTTTCTACAGTATAACTTCCAGAATCCGAAATTGGAATATTAATTAGAGTTCCATTAATAATATCCTTCAATGAGCCAGTTATATAAGGAGGGAAATCCCAGATTATAGTAATCGTGTTGCCCGTTCCCGGTTGGTAAGCAAGTCTCCATTCCTTTTGACCGGTAAATGGCAGATTTGCGTATCTGAAATCAGAATAAGAAGCTAATGTGCCTGAAAAATTATTTTCTGGCAGGATATATCTTGCTTCAAATGCACCTGGGGGAGGAAATGGAGGTAGAGCAGACTCTCCAAGAAGTATATCTATACTATCTGTAGCCGTAAGATCTAATCCAAAATACAGTACTCTTGGAAACAGCGTTTGTCCGTCAGTCACTGTTATATAGCTTAATACCTGAACAGGTGGTTCTTCTATTGTGTAGTTTATAACCATGTTTAATTCGTTTAATGTAATAGGCACAAAAAAACTGTCCTGTCCGGCCATAGGATATAACGGAGCGCCGCTGAATGGTTCCTGGAGTAAACCTGTAATTCCTTCAGGAAGAGACCAATGAATAGTTACACCTAATTGTGAAATGAAACCTAGTCTATGTATTCTCGATCCTGTATATGGTTGTTCACCAAACCGAAAATCTTTGAATGTTATTATTGATTCACCATAGCTACCCTGACATTCAGGATACGGTAATAGAAGAACAGCCTCCCATCCTGGTGGTGGGATTGGTGGTAATTGTGATTCTCCTAATTGAGGATCGATACAATTGGTTGCAGTTGAATCTAATCCTATTTCCATATTTACAGGATTATTTCCAGACAGAAAAGTAATTTGTATAGGGATAACCAAATCTGGAATTTGGTTCTGACAATAAGGTTGAGCGGAGAAGAATACAATTAAAAATATTATAATAAATTTCATTTTTCCCTCCTGATAAAAATTCTTGTAGTTAACCGGATAACCTTGTGGTGTGTTGGAGTAAGTACTCTTCCTAATGGATCGTAGTTTAAGCGTGGGATAGGAATAAATTCAGATTCAATTTTTTTTCTCATTCGTCGAATCATTTTTATTCGCCGGAATCTTCGACCGGAACTTTTCCTTATTAACTATATAAAATTTAATCAAAATAAAATGAGATGCAACCTGTGATTGACTAGTTTTAGTTGCTGATCACCAAGTAATTGAGTGAAGTACACAATGAGAATTGCCTAATATGAATATCTTAAACTTGGAAAATTCCACATTGAGATTACATCGCTTTGCTTGCAATGACATCAGAAAACAAGGGCATCACATATACTCACATTTTCCCCTCACGTGTATCCAATAAATTCTTAAATTAGCTGGCTGGATTTAAGAATCCTTCTTTTTCTTACTGGCAATATTCCAAAATGAATAACAATAAGTCATCAAATAATAATAAACGGATAGTAGTTAAAGGTGCACGTGAGCACAACCTGAAAAACCTCAGCTTCGAGATTCCGAGGAACAAATTGGTTGTGTTTACAGGTGTAAGCGGCAGCGGAAAATCTTCTCTCGTCTTTGATACAATTTATGCAGAGGGGCAGAGAAGATATGTTGAAAGTCTTTCTTCGTACGCCCGGCAATTTTTGGAAAGAATGAATAAACCTGATGTTGATTTCATACAGGGAATTTCTCCAGCAGTTGCAATCGAACAAAAAACTGTTGCACGAAATTCACGTTCGACAGTAGGAACAACCACAGAAGTTTATGATTATCTTCGACTTCTCTTTGCAAGAATCGGAAAGACGATCTGCTTCCAATGCGGAAAAGAAGTTACAAGAGCAACTACAACTACAGTTGTTGAATGGTTGGAAGACCAACCCGATGGAACAAAATTTTATCTCGGCTTTCCACTTCATCAGCACGAAGGGCACACATTAAAGGAAGAAATTGATCTTCTTAAAAAACGAGGCTTCTTTCGGATTTTTTCCGACAACAAACTAATTGATTTGAATGAAGAAAAATTCGCCGCAAAGAAACTGCCCGGCCGGAAGTCAGGTGCAGCAGATATTATAGTTATTATTGAAAGATTTAAAGCTGAAAAAGGAAAGATCCGGGAAAAATTATCTGACTCAATTGAAGTTACATTTAAAGAAGGTGAAAACAGACTTATCGTCATCAATGCGGATAACGGTGAAGAAAAAGAATTCAACAAGTATTATGAATGCTGTGGAATAAGATACGAAGAACCAGAGCCAAGATTTTTCTCATTCAATAATCCGTTCGGTGCTTGTCCGGTTTGCCAGGGATTCAGTAAAACAGTCGGTATCGATATGAATCTTGTAATTCCGGATCCGAATATGAGCATAATAGATGGAGCAATTGCACCATTCCGTGGTGCAAAATATAGTTCTTTCCTCCGTGACTTGGTTCAGAACGCAAAGGCTTTCAAAATGCCAATTAACATTCCATTCAAGCAATTGTCTGAAGTTCAGATTGATCTTGTTAAAAAAGGATTTGGTACTTATCACGGAATTGATGGCTTTTTTGAAAAGCTTGAACAGAAAACCTACAAGATGCACGTACGCGTGATGCTCAGTAGATTCAGAGGATATACCATTTGTAATGCGTGCAAAGGCTCACGTTTGCGAAGAGAAGCTTTGCAGGTGAAGATTACAGGTAAATCTATTTATGATGTGGTTGCTCTTCCAATCGAATATTCGTTAAAATTTTTTCAAGAGCTTCAGCTTTCTGAATATGATCTTCTTGTTGGCGAAAGAATCCTGAAGGAGATAATAAAGCGATTAAAGTTTTTGAACGACGTTGGAATTGGTTATTTAACGATGGACAGATTGAGCAGCACACTTTCAGGCGGTGAAACACAGAGAATTAATCTCGCAACATCACTTGGTTCATCATTGGTTGGAACTCTTTATGTGCTTGATGAACCAACAATCGGATTGCATCCGAGAGATAACAACAGGCTGATACAATTACTAAAAAATCTACGTGATATTGGTAACACCGTGATTGTTGTTGAACACGATCCCGAGATGATGCATAACGCAGACTTGATTTTTGATATGGGTCCGAAAGCAGGAACGAACGGAGGAGAAATTATTGCAACGGGAACAGTTGAAGACATTCTGAGAAATGAAAATTCATTGACTGGAAAATATCTTTCAGGAAAGATAAAAATCCCTCTTCCTAAAAAAAGAAACAACAGGAAAACAAAGAGCATTGAGATCGTCGGCGCAAGAGAAAATAATTTAAAAAATATTTCCCTTGAAATTCCTCTTAACAGGTTTGTGGTGATTACCGGTGTAAGCGGTTCAGGCAAAAGCACACTCATTCACGATGTACTTTATGCTGGTGTCGCAAAATATTTTGGAATGGCTCCTTCGCATATCGGAAAGTTTGATGACATTGTTGGTGCGAAATACATTGACGGAATTGAGATAGTCGATCAATCCCCAATTGGAAAATCACCAAGATCAAATCCAATCAGCTATGTAAAAGCATTTGAGTTGATAAGAGAACTATTTGCATCGACACATCAGGCAAAAGCCAGAGGTTACAAACCGGGATATTTTTCATTCAACGTTCCCGGTGGAAGATGCGAAACCTGTCAGGGTGACGGTCTTATTAAAGTTGAAATGCAATTTCTCGCCGATCTTTATTTAACCTGTGATGATTGCGAAGGAACTAGATACAAAAAAGAAACAAGAGAAATTACTTATCACGGAAAAAATCTTGTTGAAGTTCTTGAAATGACTGTTGATGAAGCATTGGAGTTCTTCACAGACCATAAAAAAATTGCAAACATACTTCGGGTACTTTCCGATGTTGGATTGGGTTACATAAAGCTTGGACAACCGTCGAATACTCTTTCCGGTGGTGAAGCTCAAAGAGTAAAACTTGCATCGCATCTTGTTTCAAGCAGAGAAAGCAAGCATACATTATTTATTTTTGATGAACCAACGACCGGACTTCACTTTGATGATATTTCAAAGTTGTTAAATTGTTTTAATATGCTTGTCGAAAGAGGAAATTCTGTTGTGATCATCGAGCACAATCTTGATGTGATAAAGTGTGCTGATTATGTAATTGATCTCGGTCCCGAAGCCGGAGAAGAGGGTGGAGAAGTTGTAGCAACCGGGACACCGGAAGAAATTATTGAAGTTGAAAATTCGTGGACGGGAAAATATTTGAAAGAGTATTTGAATGGAAATTAGCGATAGTATTCATCCGATCCCGAAGGAATATTTTTCGATTTGCATTTTGTAGGGGTTCAAAATTTTGAACCCCTACTATTTAAAGCAAAATGATTTATACCTGCACAACAACTTTTCCGATACTTTTACCTGTTTGAAAATATATCAACGCACTAATCAATTTATCAAACGTAAAAACTTTTCCGATGTGAGGTTTCTTCAATTTCATCTCAATTATTTTGTTGAGCATTTCTCGCAACTCCTCCGGATGATCCCACAAATAAATCAGGTTAAATCCCATCACCGAACGGTTTTTATCCGAAAGAGAAAGCGGATCAATCTTTGGACGGAATAAATATTTCGGAATGACTTTGAACAGATTTGGCTTTGAAGATTGAGACATAAATTGTGCACCACCATAAATAACTATTCTTCCGGAAGGTGCTAAAGCTTTAAAACTCTCTTCAAAGACTTTTCCTCCGATTGATTCAAGAACCAGATTAAGATTACGTCCTCCAATAGCCTGAGTGAGCTGTTTCCCGAAATTATCTTTCCGCACAATAATTTCATCATAATCTTCGTTAATTAAAAAAATCCTTTTTGATTCAGATCCTACCGTTCCGATTGTATAAGCGCCAAAATGTTTTGCGAGTCTGTTTGCATAAATTCCTACACCTCCCGCAGCACTGTGTATCAAGACAGTATGATTCGGTTTTAAATTTCCAAGTTCAAACAAAGAATAATATGCAGTCAACGGCTGAACGACCATTGCTGCACCTTCCTCAAATGTATAATCATCGGGAAGATGCAGAATATATTTTTTATCAATATTTAAATTCGTCGCATAAGCACCAAATCTAATCGCACCCATAATTTTATCACCAATGCTGTATTCGTTTACATTTGTTCCTTTTCTGATTATGATACCTGAGTATTCAAGTCCTGGAACGAAGCTGCCTTTTGGTGTTGCACTGTATAATCCTTGTATTGCAAATAGGTCAGCAAAATTCAGTCCGATGGCTTTTACTTCTACTGTCACTTCATTTTCTGAAGGTTGTTTCAGGTGTTCTTTGTAAAGCTTCAAATTATCTAATGAACCAGCTTTCTTGATCCGGTATGCTTTTCTTGTCAGTGTACTGTCTGAATTGTTTTCCATAATGTCTTCTAAAAAAAAGTTTTTATTTATTTTGGAGACCTAATATAAAATTACTTTAACAATCAATTAACTTTTACTGAGTGTTTGTGATGAGAAAGATATATTGTTCAACCTGCAGCTTTTTAGTTTTATTCACCTATATCAGCTTTGCTCAATCCCACTTTGGAGTAGATTTCGATACTGTTAGGGCACAGAAGTTCGATATGGGAAAAATGTGGACGTTCGAAAATCCTCCGCTCGATTATTTTGAAAAGACTTACGATTTCAGACCCGATCAGGAATGGCTGGATCATGCACAGAAATCAGCCTTAAAGTTTGGAAGCGGATGTTCTGCTTCCTTTATCTCTGAAGATGGATTGATAATGACAAATCACCATTGCATTCGCGGAACGCTCAGAGACTTGAGCACTGAAGAAAAAGATTTGCTAAAGTATGGATTCTATGCAGATAAACAGGAAGACGAAATGAAAATCCCAAATTTGTATGTGAGCCAGTTAATGCTGATTGAAGACGTAACTAAAGAAATTAAATCCGCAATGAACGAAGTAGTTTCGGATTCTGAAAAAGTTTTAAGACGGATTCAGAAGATCGAAGAAATTAAGAAACAATATTCAGAAAAAAATCCGGAATTGATGTGTTCAGTTGTTTCGCTTTATTATGGCGGGAAATATTCTCTCTACGGTTACAAGCGATATAATGATGTCAGACTTGTTTTTGTACCTGAGCTGATGGTATCCAAGCTCGGTGGTGATTATGATAATTTTACCTATCCACGATATGGATTTGATTGTGCATTCCTTCGTGCTTACGAAAATGATAAGCCGGTTAAAACAGAACATTATTTTAAATGGAGTACCGATCCAATTTATGAAAACCAGCCTGTTTTTGTTGTTGGAAATCCGGGAAGCACGAACCGGTTGTATACGGTTGCTCAACTTGAATATATAAGAGATTTTCAATTTGGATTGCAGACACCAATGAGGAAAGAATTATACAAAATTTATGATGAGCTTGTTAAAGAAACCAATGCAGAAGATATGAAGCTGATTGCTACTTTGTTCAATGTCGGTAATGGATTAAAAGTATATGAATCGACTTACCTGGCTTTGCAAGATCCTTTTTTCATGGCCAGAAAAAAAGACTTCGAGAAAAAATTCAGCCATGACATTTATTGTGATCCGGATTTGACAATTAAGTATGGTAGTATCTGGAAGAAAATTGATGATAACAGAAAAGAAGCTTCAGAGAATGCTAATGAAATTTTTGCACTTTCAATCAGTTCAACTTATTCTCCAAAATATTTTTTTATTGCAAAAGATTTGATAAAACTTGCTGAACAGTTAAGTCTCGCAGAAACCGAACGTGAGGAAGCATACAGAAAGGAAAACCTAAATAGTTTGATTGAAAATATTTTTCCTGGAAATTTTGATAAAAGGGTGGAAGAAAGAAAGCTATTAGTTCATATGGGTGTAGTAAAGAGAAATCTTCCTCCGGAAAATGAGATAGCTCATATTTTGTTATTAGAGAGTGATGCTAAAGCATCAGCGGAAATGGTCCTCGTAAAATCTGAAATTACAAATAAAGATAGTGTTATTGCATTAGCCAATTCAGGAGCAGAAGCAATTCTTAAATCGGATGATCCATTTATCAAGTTTGTTTTAAGCTCAAGAGAAAGGCTTACAGAAATGGAAGCGAGAAATAAGCAGCTTGAGGACGCTGATGTAATTAATAATCAATTGCTTGGTGAAGCATTGTACGAAGTTTACGGTGATGCAATTCCACCCGATGCAACCGGAACGCTCCGGATTTCTGACGGAATATTGCAAGGATATGATTACAACGGAACAAAAGCACCCTACAAAACAACATTCTATGGATCACTGGATCGTTATTATTCATTCGATAAAAAATTTCCGTACAACTTACCAGATTACTGGGAAAAATTGCCAGAAGAATTTGATCTGTCTGTGCCATTTAATTTTGCGAGCACCTGCGACATCATAGGAGGCAATTCTGGAAGTCCTGTAATCAATATTAATGGTGAAATTGTGGGTCTTGCATTTGACGGAAATATGGAAAGCCATTCCGGCAGATTTATTTATACAACGGAGTACAATAGAACCGTCAGCTTAAGTGCTGAAGGAATGATTGAAGCCATTCGTGATCTCTATAAAGCTGAAAAATTATCTTCGGAAATATTAAAGGGTAAGGTTAAATAGGAGTTTTATTTTTAAAATTTTATTAATCTTTTATTATTGATTACTCGGCCTTTATTACAATTCCAATTTTTGCAGCTTCATTAAAAAGCTGCTCGGTAAGAACTATATCGTCTTTTATCTCTAAACCTGATTTTTTTAATCCTCTTGCCAGCCAGGTGTTACAGGTGTTAAAGAGATGATAACTTCCGTTTGCTTTTAAAAAATAAACCCGGTTCAGATATTGTGTGCTTAGAATTTCATAATCCCCGTTTTCATTTCTAAAGATCGTATCACTGATATACTTTTGTAAAATTTTTATTTGTTCATCGTTAATTTTTAATTCAACAACAATCTCCGAAATGTCAAAGTACTGCTGCTTTGTAATATTTATACCTTCCACTCTGAGTGTGCTTGGTGTGGAGTGGAAAATCGCCTGGTAAGCAAGATCCCAATCGAATTCAGGGTGTTGATAAAATGCTTCGTCGCCCCAGCCTATATCTATCATTTCTGCATTTCTGAAATATTTTATCTCCGGTAAAATTATTGAATCTACATCTTCGATGTTAAAAACAACCGCAGTATGCCATCTTTCTTTTATCAAGTAAACAGTCTTCAGAGAATCATCCTGAAAAAAAACTTTTGTAGCTTCCTTTGAGAAGCCGCAGCACTCCCAATCTATTGGAGTAACCTGAAGTGCAGGTGATGTATGCAAAAAAAAGAAAATTATCGGAAAGATTACTATGTTATTCATGTAAATTTTTAAAAGTTCTCTTTTTACTAACATAAAACAAATTTTTATGAAAATCCTTACAAAAAGCAGATCAAAAATTTTCTTACTCTTAATCTTACTCGTTCTCTTACTCTGCCAAACGACTTTTTCTCAGCAGCTGAACGGAAAATACACAATCGTAATTCACGGTGGTGCCGGATCAATGGATCCAAATATGGAAGAGTCTTCAAAGCAAGCGTATCTGAAATCATTAACTGCTGCACTAAATATTGGAAAGGAAATTCTTGAAAAAGGAGGAAAAAGTCTTGATGCAGTTGAGCAGGTTGTCAGGTTCCTTGAAGATGATTCACTGTTCAATGCAGGAAGAGGAGCAGTATTTACTGCTGAAGGAAAAAATGAACTTGATGCATCTATAATGGATGGGAGAGATTTATCTTCTGGTGCCGTTGCAGGAGTAACCACAATTAAAAATCCAATTTCACTTGCACGTATGGTAATGGAAAAAACTCAGCATGTGCTCTTTGCAGGAATATATGCCGATGAGCTTGGAAAAAGTTTAGGTGCAGATATTGTCGATCCCTCTTATTTTTTTGTTCACGACAGGTTCAATGAATTAAAAAGGATGACGAGGAATGTAAAGGGAACAGTTGGCTGCGTAGCAATAGATCAATATGGAAATATTGCCGCAGCAACTTCAACAGGAGGAAGAACAGGTAAAATGCCAGGAAGAGTTGGTGATTCACCATTGATAAATGCTGGCACTTACGCCAACAATAAAACTTGCGGAATTTCAGCTACCGGGCACGGAGAGTTGTTCATTAAAAATACTGCAGCATACCAGGTTTCGGCATTGATGGAGTTTAAAGGTCTGACATTGAATCAAGCGGCTGATGAAGTCATTCATCAGATTTTACCGAAAGGATCGGGCGGAATAATTGCGGTTGATAAAAATTATAATTTTGAATTTCCTTTTAATACTTCCAGTATGATGCGTGGTGTTGCTACATCAGATGGAGTATTTGAAGTAAAAATCTGGAAATAATTTTTGATAATTGTAGCTCATCCCGTTTTGCGGGACAAATCTGAGCAAAATTCTCAGGACTGGAGTCCTGAGCTACAGAAATTAATAATAGGAGAAAAAAATGAAACCGGCTCCGGGAGATTACGCTCCATACTATGAAAATTATATCAAGCTTATTGATGGTGATGATATACTAAAGATACTTAACGATCAAAGTAAAAAAACGCAGGATGTTCTTAATTCATTTTCCGAACACAAAGGCAATTTCAGGTATGCTGATGGTAAATGGACTGTGAAAGAAGTCGTTGGTCATCTGCTCGATACGGAAAGAGTTTTTGCTTATCGTGCACTTTGCATTGCGAGGGGAGAGAAAAAATCACTGCCGGGTTTTGATCAGGATGATTATGTGAAGGAAGGAAATTTTAACAGCCGTGAACTCTTCGAATTGAATTATGATTTTAGATTATTAAGGGAATCAAATATTCTTTTGTTCAGAAGTTTTACTCCGGAAATGTTTAATAGAAGAGGCTATGCAAATGATACTTCCGTAACCGTCCTTGCAATTCTTTATATGATAGCGGGTCATGAGAAACATCATATGAATTTCTTACGGGAAAAATATTTGAGGTAGAAATTATTCGCTGAAAATTTCTTTAATTATCCGATCGGTCGTACCAATATTTTTATGTACAAAGTCATAAGATTTTCTTCCACATTCATTCAGCAGTTTCTCATCAGAAAATAATTTTCTAATCACCCTGTAAAACTCCTTTTTATCCTTTACCATTATTCCACCACCAACTTCAACTAATTTTTTTGCTTCCTGAGAATTATCAATTTTGGGTCCGAATAAAACGGGGACTCCATATACTGCTGCTTCAAGCACATTGTGAACATTTATCTTGAAACTGCCGCCGATAAAAGCTGTGTCTGCATAGCTGTAAAGAATAGATAACACTCCGATCGAATCAACAATAATAATTTGCTGATTATTATAGTTGTTGATATGCGATAATCTAATAGAAGTTGCCTCACCTGCAAACTCCTGTTCCAATTTTTCAAGATGTAATATTGTTGGTTCATGAGGTGCAATTATCATCAGCGCTTTCTTCTCAAACCTCAATAGTTTCAGAAATGAGGGAATGATTACATCCTCATCGTGCTGCCAGGTGCTGCCTGCAACTAAAACTCTGCGATCCTTAAAAATTTCCGAGTTGATTATTTTACTTCCCTTTGAAGCAACGCTTCTGCTGTACACTCTGTCGAAGCGTGTATCGCCAACTACTCTTATCTGTACATTCTTACATTTGAAACTCTTAAAACCTTCGCCGTCTTCTTCTGATACGGTCAAGATTTTTGTGAAGTCTTCGTAAAGGTATTTATGGAACGACCTTACTAATGGCAGCTTACGCGGAGAATTTTTCTTCATTGTTGCGTCCACTAAGAGGCAGGGAATCTTTTTCTTCTTCAACGCCCAAATATAGTTTGGCCATATATCGTAACGCATAAATACAGCCATATTCGGTGAAATGATCTCGATGAATCTTTTAGCTCTCCACCTTGAATCAAAGGGCAGGTAAGTGATTATATCTGCGTAAGGATATTTCTTTGAATTTTCATAACCTGATGGTGAGAAAAAGCTTACTACGATTTTTACATCTGTTTCTTTTTTAAGCTTTTCAATAATTGGTTTTGCCTGTTCGAATTCACCCAGGGATGAAGAATGAAACCAAATAACTTTTTTTGACAAGTCAAGTGTCAAACGGCTAAGTATTAAATCTTCAAATATTCTTTTTCGGCCGGCTATACCAGTTCGGATTTTTTTCTTAAAGAGAGAAATGAAAATTAATGTTAAATAAAGAAGTGGAACAAAAAATACATTATATATTATCTGCCAGAACTTTTTCATTATGACATCAGAAGTTTGGTTAAACTATTAAATGCCAGCTCCGGTTTCAGCTCCTTCATACATTTGAAGTGAATTTTCGGACACGACTTTCTACCAATGTGAGTACATGGTCTGCAAAAAAGATTCTTGTTCTCAAGTTCAATACTATTTGCTTTGTAAGGATAGAATCCAAACTCTTTTACTGTAGATCCAAAAAATGCTATCACAGGAACTTTCAGGGCAGATGCAAGATGCATTAATCCCGAATCATTTGTATAAATGGCTTTGCACATTTTCATATCAGAACCTACTTGTAAAATACTCGTATTGCAGAGATTTAAAACATTTTTGATTTTGTTCTCTAATTCAAAACAAAGTTCTACTTCTTCTAATCCTCCGAAAAGTACAATCTTGTAACCAGCGGATTCTAAACTATTTCCCAGCTCGATAAAATAATCTACTGGCCAACGCTTGGTAAAATGTTTTGAACCCGGGCAGAAGCCAATGTATTTTTCATTCTTATCTAATCGCGAGTCCGGCAGGTTTTCTGTGAAGAAATCAAGTCCTTCTGTGTCAAGTTCAACACCTGAAGCTTCAGCATATCTGATTGGAATTTGAGGAGCATCGTTTAGCTTGTTTATCTTAAAATGGACTATTAGAAATTTCTTAAAATTATTTTTCTTAATTCGAACAACCTGACAATGCAATGGTCTGATGATTTCACGTGCTCTTAAATTACTTTGCAAATCAATTACAAGTTCATAGTTATTAGAACTCAACGCATTGCCAAGAATCTTTTTTTCAAAGCTATGTTTTGTGTATTTATAGATATTGGAGATGTTTGGGTTGTATTGAACAAGCTCAAAAAATTCTTCTTTCAATACAAAATCAATTTGAATTTCCGGATTTATTTTTTTTATTGAGCGTATTAGTGGGGTAGTTAGCAATATATCGCCAATCGAACTTAGTCTTATGATGAGTATTTTCTTTAACTTAGAAAAGTCTATTACCATTTTTGTAGCAAAATTTACTGTAAAATATAAACATTTATTGATTACACATAAAACAAATGTTGAAGTTTAGAGTATTTGGAATTAATTTAGCATATAAATTTTGAAAGTATTGATATGACGACACTACCACCTCCCGGAACTATTGAATTTCCTCAATCTTCGCTTGAGAAAAAAGTTTATAGTATTGTTGAAAACTTCAGTGAAAACATCCCTGTTACAAATGACAAGAACAGACTTGGCTACTGTTTGTTTAAGTTTATGAAAGGAGAAGGAGATCCTCCTAAGGTATCTATACGAAGTGCAAAGATTAAAGTGGTTGGCATCTCGATAGATGAACTCGCACAAAAAATAGATGCCGAGCTGAAAAAGATATCTGAATAAAAATAATTAATTTACCGGCACTACCACTTCAGCCATAAATTTTTCAACTGTCTTCACATCTTCTTCGCTTCCAATAAAAATTGGCATTCGCTGATGCAGTTTTTCAGGTTGAATTTCTAATATTCTCATCTTTCCATTTGAAGCCCGACCGCCAGCCTGCTCAACAATAAAGGCCATTGGATTGCATTCATATTGCAGGCGTAATTTACCATAAGGATTTCTTGAATCAGCCGGATACATAAATATTCCGCCGTATAAAAGATTACGGTGAATATCTGCAACCATCGAACCGATGTATCTTGATGAATACGGACGGTTAGTTGCTTTATCTTCTTCCTGTAAATACTTAATATATTTTTTCAGTCCGGGATGCCAGTAAAGATAATTACCTTCATTGATGCTGTAGATCTTGGATTTTTTAGGAGTCTGAATATTCGGATGCGAGAGAAGAAACTCGCCAAATGCAGGATCAAGAGTAAAACCATGGACACCTGCACCAGCAGTATAGACGAGCATTGTACTCGATCCATAAACAACATAGCCGGCAGCAACCTGGTGAATTCCAGCTTGCAAACAATCCTTCATTGTACCTGGTCCGTCACCTGGTGAGACTCTTCTGTAAATAGAGAAAATAGTTCCGATACTAATATTAGCGTCAATATTTGAAGAGCCATCGAGAGGATCAAACAGAAGGACATATTTACCAATATTAAACTTCTGTGGAATTTGAATAATGTCTTCTTCTTCCTCTGAAGCCATCACACAAAGATGTCCTCCATGATCCATGGCTTTAATCAACATGTCGTGAGCAAGCATATCCAGTTTTTTAACCTGCTCGCCGTGAATATTATTATCACCGGTAAAACCGATAATATCAACCAGTCCTGCTTTGTTAACTTCAAGCGAAATAACTTTTGCTGCGAGTGAAAGATCGTGTAATAGTTTTGAAAGTTCGCCGGTCGCACCGGAATATTTTGATTGCTCTTCTATAATGTGCCGACCGAGAGTCATGAATTGTGTTGAGCCCATTTTTTTCCCTTCTCCCTTTTGTTGATGAATTCAGGAAGCAAGAATTTCCTGATCTTTATATTGAAGCTGGTACAATTTATAATAAATTCCCTTTTTTGCAAGAAGCTGTTGATGATTTCCTGTTTCCCTGATTTCTCCCTTGTGCAAAACGATGATTTTATCAGCATTTTGTATAGTTGAAAGTCTGTGGGCTATTACAATGGCCGTCCTTCCAACCAGTAGTTTTTCTATTGCCTGCTTGATAAGCATCTCTGTTTCTGTATCTATGCTTGAGGTAGCTTCATCAAGGATAAGAATCTTTGGGTTATAAGCAAGTGCTCTCGCAAAAGAAATCAGTTGTTTCTGACCAACACTTAAGGTGGCTCCGCGTTCCTTCACTTCCTCACCATATTTTTGCGGAAGGTCTGCAATAAATTTATCTGCACCGACTATCTTTGCAGCTTCAAAAATTCTTTCATCACTAATTCCATTATCATGAAGATTAATATTTGATTTTATATCACCCGAGAACAAAAACACATCCTGTAAAACTATTGATACGTGCTTTCTTAATTCCCGCTTATCAAGCTTTTCGATGTTGATACCATCAAGCAGGATTTCTCCTTTGCTGATATCGTAAAACCTTGTGAGAATATTGATTATGCTTGTTTTTTGAATTATACTGGATTTGGATATGCTGCTCGAAACTATATCCGAGCATTGGCACCAAATAACGATATTCGTCTCATCCCGATAGGTAAATCAATATCAAAAGCAATAACAATAAAATATTTTGATTTATTTAAATTACTAGAAAATAAAAAGCAAAGAAAAGACTCATTATTAATTCTTCATTGTATCCCTGATATGTTCCGTAGGATACGCGAAGATGGCCGTAGGATGGCCGTAGCGACGTTCGAAGCACAAAACCCACCTCAGAGGTGGAT
>JACZKK010000026.1 GCA_014860115.1 Ignavibacteriaceae bacterium | reverse complement strand
AGAATCATTTCAATTCGATTTAGATGCAATGCACTCAGGTTTCTACCGCTTATCTTTAATTAACAACACAAGGATTAATTTTATTTACGATAATGAAGAGATAGAAATTGAAACAGATGCAAACCATATTTCTGACAGTCTTAAAGTTTATAAATCAGAATCCAATAAAATTTATTATGAGTTTGTAAAGCTTAATAAAGACTCTAAAACTAAAACGGAACTGCTTCAGTTGATATTTGCCAATTATCCTCCATCAGACGATTACTATCAAACAACAAAACAAAAACTTATTCAGGTTCAGGAAGAGTATCTGTATTTTGTAAATGCAACTGCACAATCAGATCCGAGTTCATTCATAGCAAGATATGTCAGGTCTGCACAATTGCCGGTAATAGATTTAGATATTCCTTTTAATGAGCAGCTTGCGTATTTGAAAACTCATGCTCTAAATAATATTAATTTCAATGATGACGGTTTGATATACTCAGATGCATTCACAAACAAAACAATAGAGTATCTGACTTATTACCGCAATCCTCAGCTGCCTCTTGAGTTGCTCGAGAAAGAATTTATGGCTGCTGTGGATTCAATTCTTAACAAAGCAAAAGTAAACGAGATTGTTTACACGCATATTGTCGAATATCTTCTTGACGGCTTTAAGAAATTCGGTTTTGATAATGTTCTTAATTATATAGTTGAGAATTATGTTATTAAAGATGATTTGTGCCTGGATCAAAAGCTTACTAGTGCACTGGATAGAAGAATACAACAATCTAAAAATTTCAAAGTTGGCAATTCTGTGCCGAACATAATCTTGCCTATTTCATCAGGTTCAGAAATTGAATTAAATAAAATTCAGAGTAACCAGATCTTGATAATTTTTTACGCAAGCTGGTGCCCTCATTGCCAGACTTTACTTCCACAAATATATGATCTCTACAAAAACCAGAAGGAAAAAAGAGTTGAAGTGCTTGCAATATCAATTGATACCTCAAAAACAGATTGGCTGAATTTTATCCGTAATAATAATCTCGATTGGTTAAATGTTTCTGACTTGAAGGGATGGAATGGAAGTGCTGCTTCTGATTACTATCTGTACGCCACACCAACATTGTTTCTCATCGATCAAAATAAAAAACTGATCCTTAATTCACCTTCTATAGAAGAACTTAAGAACTGGTTCTGATCGCTCTACAGTATGGCTTTGTACCCACGACGTGATTCGAACACGTGACCTACGGTTTAGGAAACCGTTGCTCTATCCAGCTGAGCTACGTGGGCAATTCCAATTAAAAATGTAAAATTAAAAATGAATAACATCCACGATAATTTTTCTTGTCAGTCTCGGCGAAGTTCCAATTATGGGACGAAGACGGACTAAGCAACGTGGGCAATTAATAATTAAAAATGAAGAACTAAAAATTAAAAGGAAATGGTTAATAATTCTTCTCCACAAAAGTAATGAAGTTTAGTGTTTTAATAAATGGAAGTTGAAGTGGGTTAAAAATTCAGCCAGTAGGTTATTTTAATCATAAAAATATTATCTGGCTCGGCGGCAACCATTCTTGTCATAGATTCTTCAAACTTGAAATCGCCAATTTCCTCAGCTTCTGATCTGGTTTGTGTCCAGACGAAATAAATTACACTGCCCGGCAAATATTCCCATCTTAAAACAGCATTTCCCCGAAGAGACTTTACATTGAAGTCAGGATTGTCAATTTCTAATGGTTGTGCCGGACCTTCACCATCCGGGTCAGCTGTGTTAGTCTCAGGATCGAATGTAGAACCGTTTTCACCATAAACCATAAAATCATATGAGGATGGTGCTGAGAGCTCTTTAAAGTTCGTGTAATCACCAGCAGAAATCAAAGGCTGGACATAAAGCTGCAAGCTTAACTTTGGTGTAAATGTCCAGTTCAATCTGATGCTTGATGAGAAGGTTTTTTGATCAAGCTCAGCAAAAACATATCTGCTGCCGTAAGTTTTTGCTGCTGTAACATCGTTGTAAGTATCAACATATTGTGCGAACTCAAATGTTCTTTGGAATATTGGGTTAATGATAAACGAAATATTGGGTAACAAACGAATTTCCAGACTTGCTTCTGCAAACCAATCATACGAAGGATTAAATCTGTAAGTTCCTAAACCAACTCCAGCAACCCAGTCTTTTCTACTATCTGAAGAAATACTAAGTGTTACTTCATATCCAGCAGGATTTAATGTAACCGGGCCTCCTCGGGTTCTGTTATTATTAAATGTTTCCGCATAAAGTCCGAGGTTCCAGTTTGCAGAATAGTAATTTAGGAATTGCAATGATGCAAAATGATAAAACCCTTCTGATGTTGTATTTCCGCCAAAATCATAACTTTGAAAAACAGCTCCGCCTAACTCAAGGTATCTGTAGTAGTCTGTCGGATCGCTCCAATAATATCCACCACCTGCATGCCAGTTCAATACATCGGCCCGGTATAAAAATCCAAGGTCGTTTACATCAAAAGTTGGGGTGATAAATCCAAAAGCAGTATTTACGAAAAAATTTCCTTTTTGCTTATTTAAATAAATTCTTCCAGCATATCCTGTTAAGGAAGTTGCTGTGCTGTCTACGTTTACATGATCGGCATCTGGTCTTTGGAAATAATGCCTTGAACTTTGCTGCAAATCAATTATTCTTTGTTGATTTCCGCCAACATAGCTGCCTCCAGCCCATCCGGCAACTACCCAGGTTTTGGATTCATCAAGAAAGGTCCATCCATCAAGTCCAAATGTTAAAGCATTCTTATTAATTTCATCCCGGAGTCTTTCATCCTGAAAATCTCTTAAAGCTAAAGTAGATATAAAACCCAAACCCTGCTGTCCTTCATCGAACTCGTTTTGAGCTCTGAATATTCCATAATAGGCCAGCGGCTCAACTTCTGTTTCGGACTGAACTCCGTTTGTCGATATCCGGGCGTACTCTCGTTTAGTTATATTTTGAATAGTACCCACATTCCAGCTATTACCTAATTTACCGGTCAACTTCGCCGCTCCAAGAATGTGAGTTCCGCCTGGATAATCCGAGTATTCAACATCATCAGGAATACTGCCCTGTGGTTGTCTGCCAATTCTCCTGCTATAGAAAAAATCTGTTCCACCCCAATTGAATCCCCAATAGTTACGCGCTCCGCCCATTCCAAAATCAAAAATGGTTGAACCTTCAATAAAGAATGGTCGCTTCTCCTGATAGAAAGTTTCTACATCACTTAGATTTATTACTGCAGGATCAATTTCAACCTGACCGAAATCAGGATTAATTGTTGCGTTGAGATTTAGATTTGAGCCGACTCCCATTTTAAGATCAGCCCCCACTCCCGGAACATAATTTTTCCCATCATGGAAAGGATCACCCTCTTCAAACTGTAAATATTCAGCTTTGCCAGTTATATATGGTAATATTTCAAGCTGACCTCCGCCTGAAATATTTTCAAATCCCTTTAAGTTTGCGAAGTGGGAAACAAACCCGCTTTCATTCTTTGGCACAAATACAAGAAAAGCTTCTTCATTTTTTCGGGCAACAACTCTTCTGAAATTAATTCCCCAGACCATACTATCAGATTGATTAAATCTCATTTGAGAAAAAGGAATTTTCATTTCAGCAGTCCAGCCTTCCCCATTTCTATAAACTTTACCTTCCCAAACACCATCCCAGGAATCATCATCCCAGGAGTCATTATATAAAACACCATCCAATTGGGTTCCGGCTGCATTTAAACCAAAATAGTAACCGCTTCGCTTGTCATTATAAGGATCAAGACACAGTACTATGTTATCAGCATCAACCTCTTCATCTCGTCTGGTCAACCTTGCCATAATTGAATCAGGAGCTGAGTCGTACATAATTGCACCGAGGTATAGATATTTTTCATCGTAGGCTAATTTGATTATTGTTCTTTCACTGGCAGGTGCACCTTCGTTTGGATCTCGTTGTATAAAATTCTCAAACCTGCTTCCATTATGCCAGATAGATTCATCCAGCTTGCCATCAAGCTCAATTGGGGAATTAAGCTTCTCAACAAATAATATTTCATCGTTGTTTCTTATCTGGAGTGTGTCCCGGGAAGAATAAATACTTGATATTGGGACAAGCAGTAATATTAAAAGTAAAATTTTGTTCATCACTTGATTTTTTTGATTCCGGATTTTTTAATTACATCTCCGGGGTTGATAAACATGTTGTGAGAACATTAAAGATGCAGGAGATGATCGGTGTCCTGCATCCTGTTCTAATTTTCCTCTATCAAAATTGATGAATAATTTTCAAACACAATTAAGTATTTAAATGAACGGTTATATCTGATGATACGGTGTTATTTTAATTTTTTAATTATGATTTCGCCCATGCCTGTGTTCAGTTCAATTCTGCTGCCACCACCATTCAGTTCATAAACAGATTCGAATGTATTTCCTTTACGGATTTGTGAGATGTTAGAAGATTCAAAGTCTGATTTTATACTTTCTGAATCTTTTCTGGAATCACCCCAGTGGAAATCGCTGGCAGTTGCAACTATCGTGGTTTTAGCAGATCCAGGAATATAAATAGTTATGTTTCCAACTCCTGAATTCAAATCACTGTTACTTTTTCCATCAGGATTTAATTCTGCAATGATGTTGCCTGCACCGGTATTAGCTTCAATCGATCCCTTTATATTCTTCAGTTCGATATTTCCACCACCAGTATTAGCTTCCACTTTTCCAGTAGCTCCTTCAAGTACGATATTACCACCGCCGGTTGATATTTCAGCACTTCCGGATACGGTAGAAACATTTATATTTCCGCCAGCTGTTGAAATATCTGCACTACCTCCAACAGTTCCAACATTAACATTACCTCCTGCCGTAGAAATTTCAGCCATGTTGTTTACAGATCCGACCTTGATGTTTCCTCCGGCTGAGGAAATTTCCGCTTTGCCGTTTACCGAGCCAACTGTGATATCTCCTCCTGCTGTAGCAATTTCAGCATCGCCGTTTATGTCTGCAAGTTTAATATTGCCGCCGGCAGTTGACATCTCTGTTTCCGCTCCGATTATTTTGGCACTAATATTACCGCCGGCAGTTTTGATACTTACTTTATTTCTTAGGTCATTATTGATCGATACATTCCCACCACCTGTTTTAAAATCAATTATTAAATCAGCAGGAATTATTAAATCCACCGAAAAGTTTTCTGAATCTTCACCTTTAAATTTGATATCAACTCTTCCCGACTTTTGTTCTGCCGTGTAAAGGCTAAGTTCATCGTCATCAATATTTTTTGCTGATACCTTAACTTCGCTCTTATCCCAGGTGCTGAGATTGATATTTCCTTGCTTTATCTCAACATACAGTACATCACCTTTCTGCACTTTGAATGATGTCTCCTTATCTGAAGCTAAAGTTAAGTTCAATGATGTTAAGATTACTAAGCAAAGTAACATCAACGCTGAAACAGCTTTCTTGTTTTTCATTTTAGTTGTACTCCTGTAAAATTGTTTTTGAACGTAATTTGATATATGGATTTTCATCATCCTGCAATTTATTCCTGAAGAGATTCAGTTCTTCCTGATTTAGTTTATGACCTTGACTGGCAGTTACTATCAATGCATTCAAAGCCTCAATCCTCAAACCTGAAACTGTATCATTTGTGATCACATAAAGAAAAGTCTGCTTAACAGATTCATCATAAGGTAATTTGCTCATTAATTTTAATGCTTCCCTTCTCACACCTGGATTTTCATCGGTCATCACAACAGTTATTAAAGCATTCTTAACATCATTGTCATACTGCACCGGCTTTTCAGAATTCATAGCATTGATTGAATTTAATCTCGATCCTGGATTTTGTTCATTCAGCATTGCATAAGTTAACACGCTCTGAATCTGCTGATCGTTGATGTTACCTTTTAACCGTACTGGTCTTGATGCTTCAAATGTGAATTCAACTTCTCCATCAGAAGCATCTGAGTCAATAAATCTTACATTTGATATGCTGATGTCTTCACTTAACGAAGCAAATCTGTTTTCACCAGCCTGCTGACTGGTAAACTCAGATTGTGATGATTTGCTAAAAAAGATTCCTCCAATTACAAAACCAACTATTAATAAAGCTGCACCTGCAAATGCAAACTTTAAGGGTGTTGTGAAGTATTGGAAGATATTTTCAGTAATAGAATTCAAAATATTATTGCTTGATCTTTCTGATCTGAGTGCGCCTCTCAGCTGGTATCGAGCAGCTATCAAAACTTTTTCATCAACATTGGTTTTCTGCTTACCTGAAATTAGTTCGAGTAGATTTTTTTGGTCTTCCAATTCTATTCTGCATTCTTCACAGGTTAAGAGGTGTTTTTTCAGTTTTAATTGTTCTTCAGATTTTAATTCACCGAACAAAGAAAGCTGAAGCAGTTGTTTGTATTCATTGTGTTTCATTAGTTGCTCCAAAATTTGGTTTATCATTATGCATAAACCGGACTTAATTTTTTTCTTAGATTTTTAGTTGCATCAAAGAGATACTTTTTAACAGTGCCTTCCTTACAATTCATCATCTCTGCAATTTCCCTTATTTTATATCCTTCATAGTGTTTAAGTACAAATGTCATCTTCTGTTTTGGTGAAAGCGACTCTACCGCAGCATTTACAATTTCTCCCAGGTTTGATCCTGAGGAAATTTCTTCAGGTGATGAACCATCGTAAACCAATTCTTTTGTGGTGCTAAATTCATTTTCTTCATCATCAAATTCCTTATCAATCGAAACTCTCAGATGCTCTTTACTTCTGCTTTTATAGGTGAGGCAAACATTTGTCGTTATTCTGAAAAGCCAGGTTGAAAACTCACTTTGAAACTTAAAATTCTTTATTCCACGGTATACCCGGATAAAGACTTCCTGGTACAAATCTTTTGCATCATCTTGATTGTTTGCATATTTAATTGTGATGGAAAGAACATTCCGATCATAGCGGTACACGAGCTCCTCAAAGGCATTTTGATCGCCTTTTTGGGCCTGAATTATCAAGTCTGTATCGCTTAATTGCATTTCGTCCTTTTCATAACTAAGGAATTAGACTTATGTGAACTAAAAAAGGTTGTGGGGTCTTGCGAACGAAAATTAACTTTTATGGCTTAATAAATCAAAAACCGAGTTAAGCTGGTAAGTTGGGGCTATGTTTTCCGTGCCATTCGGGAAATATTTCACACCTGTATTTACTAGGGCTGTATCTATTCCAAACCTGTTTCCCATTGTTATATCTGTTTCAAGTCTGTCGCCAATCAAAAGTGTTTTTTCAGGATTGAATTTAAGACGATTTTTAATTTCATTGAACATAAACTCAGATGGCTTACCGAAATGCATTTCGAGTTTTCTGTGAGTTCTTTTTTCAAGTGCAGAAATTGTTGAGCCAGCATCAATTACCTCTCCATTATCCACCGGGCATGTATCATCAATGTTTGCAGCAAAAAATCTGGCTCCTTTCTCGAGAGCACGTGCTGCGATTTCAAGTTTGCTGTAATTAAGAGTTCGGTCAAGTGTGATGAGAATAATCTTTATCTCTTCCGGTTCCGTTGAATATTTCAAACCGGATTTTTCAATTTCATTAATGAATGAATCTTCCCCTATTGCAAAAAAATTATCACTATTAAAATTTTGTTTTAAGTAATTCGTTGCAACGATAGTGGAATTGATTATCTCATACTCCTCTACATTTAAGTCCCAATTTTTCAGGAGGTGATAATAATCATTTGCAGTCCCGGTTGTTTTGTTTGAAACAAAAACAATTTTCTTTCCCAGAGATTTTAGATGATTGATTACTTCATCTGCGCGAGGAATAAGATGTTCACCACGATAGATTGTGCCATCAAGATCAAAAATAAAATAATCATATTTCTCCGAGAGACTCAAAGATCCAATTCTTTCTTCATTGCTGCCAGAGATTCTGTAATTGTGTGAGGCTTATAACCCAATTCCGTTTCAGCTTTGAGGATTAACAATCCTGATTTTAAAGGTCTTCGTGCTGGCTGCTTAAGCTCTTCAGTGATAATCGGAGAAATTAAATTTTTATTGAGATTAAAAAATTCAGCGATTCTCATGGTGAAATCATAACGTGATAAAAATTCCTTCCCGCCAATGTTGTAAACACCGGTCTTCCTGAATTCAATAATTTTATTAATTCCCTGAACCAGGTCATCTATAAAAGTAGGATTGTTAATCTGGTCTTTAACTATCCTGATAGTTTCATTATTTCTTAATGAATTAATAACCCAGCGTACAAAATCAGGTCTACTGTTTGGTGCAATTCCATAAAGTACATTCGTTCTGAGAATTGTAAAGAAAGTCCCGCTTATTTTCAAAGTATTTTCACTGGCAAGCTTTGTTCGTCCATAGTACCCTACCGGATCAGGGGTTGAATTCTCATCATAAGGTCCATTCTTCCCGTCAAAAATATAATCAGTGGAAATGTGAATGATATGAGCATCTATCACTCTGGCTGCTTCAGCAATATACTCGACTCCTTTAACATTTATTTTCCAGGCATCTTCACGAAGCTTCTCACTGAGGTCTACATTTGTAAATGCTGCTGTGTGAACAATGAAATCAGGACAATAATCGTGTATAATTTTTTTTATGCTGTCTCGGTTCTTGATATCGGAGGAAAGATATTCAACAGAATCAACGACGGATTTTTCTTCAAATGATGTAGCAAGTAATTCAATATTTTTGTTTGAAGAGTAAAATTGAACCGCCCGCTGTCCCAACATTCCGTTTGAACCGGTGATTAAAATTCTATTTTTTACTAATCCGTTCGTTTGCATCTCTTTTTAGATTTAAAAAATCTTTAGCTTCAGAATAGGTTGTAGCAACCCCGGCAAATAAATTTGCCTGTTGTAAGGCTAAAAGTACGTTTTTATTTTTTATGTAATTATAGAAATAAACTGCCCCAAATACATCGCCGCAGCCTATTTTATTAACCACTTTCGTTTTCAGGGCATCCTTATGATTTTTTTTAACCGAATTATTTTCTCTAAAAAAAACTGTTGCCCCTCTTTCAGCTCTGGTTACCATGATTTGTTTGATCCCATAAGAAAATAATTTATCAATTATTCTAGCTTCATCTTTCTGCTTTGAAAGTGTTAATAATTCTGATTCATTTGCCTGAAGTATATCAATACACTCGGCCCACGCATTAAAATCGTTAATCCGCCGGAAAATTCTGTTCAGGATTTTATCAACACCGCGGCTAAAAGTATGAACATCAAAATAAATTAATCCATCATAATTTTTTCTAAGCTGCTTAATCTGCTCTAAGGAAATATCGTAACCTGAAATCATATTTATGAGGATTCCATCAAAGCGATTTAAATCAACATTAGGTAACAAAAGATTTTGAGCTGTTTGGGAATAGGTCTCTTTCCGTTCTCCAACTTCATTTACAACCAGTTCCACCTTTGGGATTGAATCAACATAAATAAGAAATTCTTTTTCTATCCTATCATAAGCATCTTGAAATAGCATCTCATTTTCTTTATCAATGCTTGAACACAGATACACTTTATCATCTGAATTTATCTGGCTTATTAATGAAACTACCGTGTAAAATATACCTCCTGGCTTTATTGATATTCTATCTTTATCAATAATTTTGTCAACAACCGAGTGTCCGACTACTAGAAAATTCATTTTAATTTTTTTTGTAAATATAGATTTAAGATTACTACAATTGAAATAATAGGGGCTTCTTACTTCATTAAATTTAGGTTATATTTGCCACTGTTTATGAGAACCAATACCATCGGAATAATTGAATGAAAATCGGAATTACCTGCTATCCCACCTACGGCGGAAGCGGAGTTATAGCCACAGAATTAGGAAAAGAATTAGCACTTCGCGGTCATGAAGTTCATTTCATCAGTTATGCACTTCCATTCAGACTTTCGCATTACATTGAAAATATTGTTTTCCACGAAGTTGAGATAAGCACGTATCCCTTGTTTGAATTCCCGCTTTATTCTCTTTCACTTGCAAGCAAGATGGTTGAAGTTGCCGAATTTGAGAAGCTTGATTTATTGCACGTTCACTATGCTATTCCGCACGCAACGAGTGCTTACCTTGCAAAAGAGATGATGCGCAGTAACAGAGACTTGAAAATTTTTACGACTTTGCATGGAACTGATATTACTCTAGTTGGTTTGGAGCCGTCCTTTCTTCCGCTTGTAAAATTCAGCATTGAAAAGAGCGACGGTGTAACTGCTGTTTCTAGATTTCTAAAAGAAAAAACGATAACGAATTATTCTATTGAATCAGACATAAAAGTAATTCCAAATTTTGTTGATACCGATCACTTTAAACCAGAAAGCAGTTGTGATTTTAGAAAAACGATTGCACCAAAAGGTGAAAAAATTCTTGTTCATACGTCAAACTTCAGGCCTGTAAAGCGGGTTCCCGATACAATAAGAATTTTTGAAAAGGTTCAGAAGGAAATTCCTTCAAAATTAATTCTGGTTGGTGATGGTCCTGATAGGTCAGAGTGTGAAAGATTATCAAGACAACTGGATTTAATGGATTCAGTAAAATTCCTAGGAAAGCAAGAGGGACTGGTAGAAATTTTATCTTCGTCTGATCTTTTCCTTATACCATCACAATCTGAAAGTTTTGGATTAGCTGCGCTTGAAGCGATGGCTTGTGGCTTACCGGTTATCAGTTCAAGCGTTGGAGGACTTCCTGAATTAGTTAAGCATAACGAAACCGGTTTTATTGCTGAGATTGGTGATGTTGACCGGATGGCAAAGTACGCAATTGAACTGCTTGGCAATGAAAAGAAATACAAACTCTTTTCAGAAAATTCCAGAGAAAGAGCAGTCAATAAATTTGATAAGTCCAAAGTAGTTCCACATTACGAGGAATATTACGAACAAATATTGAGAAGTTAATTATGATTATTTACTGTGCCGGACCCATCAGGGGTGATGTTACTTACCAAAAGTTTTTCACTAAAGCAATTGATTATATAGAAAGCCTGGGACATACAGTCCTTTCTGAGTTCAGCGGAAAATTTAGCAGCACTATTCCACTTACAGATAAGCAAACCTACAAGCGCGATCTTAAATGGATTGATGGCAGCAAAATTATGATAGCGGAAATCTCGGGTCCAAGTCTTGGCGTTGGTTTCGAAATTTCTTATGCCATTTTTAAGAGGAAGTTGCCGGTACTCGCAATCTGTAATTCTGAAGTTCAGAATATCTCATCAATGATTACCGGTTGTGATTCTCCACTTCTAACAATTCAAAAGTACAAGGACGAAGATGATTTGAAAAGGATTGTAAAAAATTATTTAAGCAAGTTAAGTGAAAAGTGAGCGAAAAAGATTTCATCTTCAGTAAAAGCAAGGACCTGTCCCTCTCCGGATTAAAAAGTTTTCCCATAGATTTTCTAATCTCAAAAAGATTAAACACGATTGAAGTTCCGGAGAAGGTATTGGTGCTTGGGAAAGAATTTTTCGGTTCGTACGAAGTTTCTTCAGCCGCCGGTGATTTTGTTCTAACATTCAACAACATATTCGAAGCAAAATATGTTGTTTACGCCAGCCAGCATAGAAAAAAACAAATTAAAATTCCCGGTGATTTAAGTAATATAAAAAAATCTGTTGAGGACTATGAGCAATATCTGGATGATTTACTTCAAGAGATAAAAAAAGATTATATGAAAAAAATCAACAACGGGAAAAATTTAACTTCCGTTTCAAATGAAATTTTCAAAAAGTTAAACCTGTTAAGGTTATGAACGCAAATTCAAAGGTATCAGATCGAATTTATTCATACCTTACTGCCACCTTCGGAGAAGATGCTGCAAAAAACTATAGTGACTTTGTTGACGAGAATCCTGCCAAATATATCAGGGTTAATGAAAGAAAAATAAATCGGGAAACTCTGTCAAATCGTTTATTTGACACGTATGGAATAAAAACCGAAGCTGTTACCTTCCCATCAAATACACTCAAAATTACTGATGGTTTTGACTATGCCGGAAGTACTCTTGAGATTGCGTTTGGCTTTTATTATATGCAAGCACTTACATCAATGCTGCCCCCACTTGTTTTATTTCCATCATCAAAGGATTTAGTTTTAGATCTTTGTTCGGCACCGGGCTCTAAAACAACTCAGATTGCTGAAATGATGGATAATAAGGGAGTGTTAATCGTTAATGAATTAGAGATCGATAGAATTAAAGCATTAGTATTCAACCTTGATAAAATGAACTTTCTTAATTATGGTGTGCTTAATTCAAGAGGAGAAATTTTAAGTAAATATTATAATTCTTACTTTGACAAAATACTAGTTGATGCACCTTGCAGCGGACTTGGTATCATTCAAAAAAAGAATGAGGTGGGTAAGTGGTGGTCTCTTGAACGGGTAAACAACCTTTGTGAAATTCAGAATAAGCTTTTGGTCTCAGCAGTTAAGATGCTAAAAGTCGGCGGTGAACTTGTTTATTCAACTTGCTCGCTTACGCCAGAGGAAAATGAATTAATTATCAATAGAATTCTGGATAAATATCCAATTGATGTTGTACCTGTTGATATGCCAATAAAGCACCACAAGGGATTGGCTGAATACCAAGGAGTCAAGCTCGATAAAAGACTAAAGAATGCTATCAGAATATTTCCCTGGGAAGTTGATTCTGATGGATTCTTTCTAGTCAAGATGAAAAAGACTGACGAAACAAATGCAACCGAGCAAACAAAATGGAAGAAACATTTTGTGCTTACGATGCACAGGCATAGTGACATTGTAATTAAAGAGAAACTAAAAGTTTTAGAAGAGGAATTTGGAATTGAAAGTGAAGTCTTTTCAAATTATAAATTTCTTTTGAAGAGAAACGATATATATTTTACTTCAAACGAATGGAACGACAATAATCTTGGTATTTTTCATAGAGTCGGCAGCAAATTTGGAATCATTGATAAAAACGGAAACATTGTTCTTCATTCCTTCGCAGCACAAATTCTTCAGGACAGTATTTCAAAAAACATTTATGACATACAGAATCTTGATGAACTCAGATTATATCTGATGGGAGCTTTAATTAATAATGTCCAACTTCCTCACGGACAATACGCAGTAAGATTTAACGGTTATGTTTTAGGAACCGGCGTTGTTATCAAAGCTGGTTTGAAGAGCAGATACCCTCGTTCAAGTAGAACACAGACCATCCGAATTAAAGGTCAAAAAGTTCAATAATTATTTTCCGATATCAATTTTATTTTTTAGAAATCGGAAAGGATAACTTAAGCTTTATCTCGCAGCCACTGCAAGACTGTATTCTCTCTCAGTTTCAACAATACTTTTTTGACTTTTTAAACCTTTTAGGCTATCCATCGCATCTAAAATTTTAAATGCTTCGATAAAAGCGTTTTTTGCATCAGAGTTTTTAACCATAAACGGAAGATCTCTTGCAGGTCTTGGAGTTTCCTCAGTTAAAGGAACTATCTTTACTATCTTATCTCGTACTCCAATCGCCTGATTTACATATACACTAACTAAATAGGTATAAAAAGTTTGGGGAATACCATGAGAATTAGTGCTATCCCCCCAGAATGTAACCGTCGCTAAAGCCATACACAACCACCATATTTTTAAATTGTTGATTTATTGATGAGAAGTTATCTGCAACCTCAGACAACCATTCATCCAACTCAGTTTTTTTAAGCATAAAAGAATTGCAAGAATAATACCACCAGATTTAAATGATAATTTACACCGATAAAGCCAAGTGAAATTAATTTGAGCGACAATTTTTTTGATTAAACGACAGGATTGACCAAAACGACTTTTATCGTTTTAAGTAATATTAAGTTTTAATAGCAGTTATGAATATTTTATTCGTAATATTAAGAGATTTTATCAAAGTCATAGCTGATATCGATAAGAATTTATTAAAGGAAGTATTATTTGTCCAGCTTTTTATTCCTGGAGCAAAACCATTCATATATGTATCCTTCTTCAAAGAAAATAGCTGTAACTTTTGAACATGATTTACAATAAAACCAAAACGGTCAAGCAGAATTTTCAAACCTGTAACAGAAAAACGATGAACATGGTACCTATTAAGGCAAATATTCATAATTCTCTGACTCTTATGAAAAGTGAGCTTTCTCTCGATATCGGCTAATGTATCGAATAAAGAATCAGAATTTGGTGTAACTATAAAAATCTTTCCATTTTCCTTTAGTATTGAGTTTAGCTGTAGCATTGCTTTTTCAATATCCGGGATATGCTCGATAACATCCCATAGAGTAACTACATCATAAAATCTATCCAATTTCATATCACCACCCAATTCGCAAAAATAAGCTCGAATATTTTTTTCTTGCATAAACTTAACTGAATTGATATCGGATTCTAAGCCGGAAACGGATAAACCTCGCTGACTTACAGAAATTAAAAAATCGCCCTTCCCGAATCCAATATCAAGTAGTTCAATGTTTTTATCAGCATAAGTGAAATGTTTGTTAAAGAGTTCAATTAATTCTTGAACTTTCAATGGAGAAATCTTTTCCCTATAAGAATTTCCATAACCATTCTTGTCATTTAGATGCCCGAGATTTTCTGAATATACTCTCTTTGATCCGCAATGAGGACATTTATAAAGCACACCATCTGGAATATTTCCACAATTAACCATTTTATATTTACAAGCTGAACAATAGCTATTGCTTATATCTCTATTCAATTAGCTTAATTCCTGCTGAAAGTGAGATTGAATTAAATTTTTCAAATAAGTTAGTAAACCTGCAAAAATTATTTTTCAAATTATGGTGATGTCTGAATTTTAAAAAAGCTGGAAGGTTCTTTAACTTCGGTTGTTCATGATCAAACTCCCATGGATGAAAATAAGTTAAAACTGGTTCTTTTCTTTTTAATAAAGCTGATGTAAAAAGTTTAGATACAGCTAATGGTAAAAACCTGAAATAAACCCCTCCTGCAAATGGAATATTACCTAAAAACGTTTTGTAAGTTGTAATTGGCCATTCCCATAAACCATTACTTAATTGATAAGGCAATCTTGGATTATCAGGTATGCCATACCGGTGATTGATGACGGGAAAAATGCTCGAATCAATCTTAATTCCTTCTTCCCACAGGATATCAAAGGCCCAAAAACTTTTTTTTGTGATTGAGAAATAAGGCGCACGAAAAGTAACTATTCTTTTACCGATAAGATCGGATAAGTAATTTATTGATCTCCTGAGATCTTCCCTGAACTCTTCTTTGGTTTGTTGATAAATAAATTTATGATTAAATCCGTGCGAACCAATCTCATGGCCTTCATTGTCTATTAACTTAATCAGTTGAGGATGATTTATCGCAACATCCCCAAGAACAAAAAATGTAGCTTTGGATTTTTTTCTGCAAGTAAGTCTAAAATTATTTTCGTACCGTATTCAATTCGTCTTTCATAATTTTTCCAATTTGACGGAAGATAATCCAAGGAATGAAACCAGTCTTCAAGATCAATCGTTAAAACTATTTGGTTATCTGTCATACCGAATTAATTCTGCTTGATTATTTGCTCAGCAACTTTCCGCCCGTAAAGAATTGCATCTTCCATATTTGAATACTCCCAGCTGCCATATCTGCCAATTGACCAGATTTGATTTCTTTGCAAAAATGGAAATATTTTTTTTAGCGCTATTTTTCTATTCTCATCATATATCACATAGCTACAATTTATTAATTTCCAGCAAAATTCAATGTCAGAATTATTCTCATTAAGGATACCCATTGACTTCAAAATAGCTATACTTTTATCTAGAACACTCTGATTTTCGTATATATTACCACCAAATTCTAATGTTAATGCAAACCGGTCAGCAGGACAATTTGCTGGATTTATATTTCCTGGAATTGTAATACGATAAAAAGGAATTGTAGGATCAGGGATATAAATCCAGTGTTCTTCCTTTTTGATTTTTCCTTTACCTAAAATGTGAAGAAGAGTTGTAGAATTCCTTTTTAATAATTTAAGAGATGCTAATATATCAGACGGTAATGAATCAAAATTGTTCAAGAAACTATCAAGAGGAATAGTATTAATCAAATATTCATACTTTACTTCTGTACCATCACTTAGCAGAGCATATTTCTTGTCATAAAATACCTTCTCAAGGATGCAATTATAAAGCGGAGATGTTTTTAGTTGGGATGAAAGTTTTTGAGCAACTGTAGACACTCCACCTTCAAGAGGATAGTAAAATTTAGAATTTCTGCCGTAATTATTATTTTTTATTCCTAAAACGCTTAATAACATTTTCATTCTGGAATAATTTGGAATATAATCACCAAGCCAATCAGTATTAAGCAGGGCCATCGGGACACCAAACAATTTTTCATTGTAGGGACGAACGAATATATCAGTAAGTTGGTTTCCAAATGCAGATAACGAATACGTTTCAAAGTTATCAGAAGAATTTATGCCCTTTTTATTAGAAGAGGAGTTGAGTATAGATCGCATTGAGTTAATCCGCTGAGGCCAATGCAATTCAGCAAGATGATATTGTACAGGATACTTTACATAGGCATTATTAATCCATACTGAACTTTTTCTTATCGTTTCGAGCAATTCTACATTTAGAGTATCAATTATCCAGTTCAGGATCGTAGGGTCTTTAAAGTAAAATATATGTACAGCGTTATCCAGTTTAAAGCCTTTAAAGTGTAAAGTGCTTGCCGTACCACCTGGAGATCCAGAAGTTTCTATGAGTATGTAATCATCATTAAGATGAAATGCCGTACTTAAACCGGTAAGTCCGGCACCTATTATCAAATATTTAGTTCGTAAATAATCTCGGCTCATACTTAACTTTCTTTAACAGGGAGAGATTGAAAATAAACATATGCGAATGATGCACTGAGTAAAATCAAACTTAAACATATTAATAAAAGAAAAAAGCTAGGTGAGGAGATGCTCGAAACTGTAATAATTAAAGAATTAATAGCACAAGCTAAAATTACTTTTCTATTAATTGTATGAACCGAATATCCGTTGTGTAACATTCTTAGTGCAAAATGATCTGGACTTTTTTTATAAATAGAAATGCCTTTCCTACTTCTGATAATGACTAAGAAAAACAGTTCGAAAAAGGGTATGCTGCCCAGCAGCACTAAAAAGTAAGCTGTTATTTTATCTACCTGGTAAACATTTATCAGGATAAAAGAAAACAAGGTTCCAAGCAATAAACTTCCGGTTTCCCCCAAAAATATTTTCGCTGGTGTCTTATTCAAAAATCTGAAACCCAATGAACTAAGTGCAATTGCAAAAGATAATATGGAATAAAATTCAAGTTCTGTGATTGGTAATAATATTATTCCTACGGAAAGAAAAATAATAAATGAAATACCCGAAACTAAACCATCCATTATGTCTACCATATTCCATGAGTTTTGAGATATAAGAATGAATAAAAGAAAAATCGCCAAATAAGCTCCGGGGGCATCTATATAAAAAAATATGAATGGTAGAACCGAAATTGCTTCAAGACCTAATTTGACAAAAGGATAAAATTCAAAAATGTCATCCATCAACCCTATTATAATTACAGGCAAAATGATTAATATAAATTTGAAGGCATGTTGATAGTTGAATGACAGAAAGATTAAAAAAATAATTATAGTTATACCAATTGCAATTCCACCACCAAATGCCACCGGAACTTTATGATTTTCGACTATAGGGTTGGGATGGCTAAAAAAGCCGTATTTCTTTGCCACTATAATGGCTAATTTCGTTAAAAGAGTACAAACCGGTAGGGTAAGAATTATCTGGATAATTGTAATATGGTCTATTTTAGACAAGGATCTATTTAGTTTGAATTATTTAACTGTCTTTCATATTCAATAATCTCTTTAAGAATTTCTTTCAAATCTCTCTCATCCCAAGCTGAAATGTGCTGCTTTAACTTTGCCAGCGATGGTGTGCGGAATTTTACATCCCTGTATGAATCTCCATAAACCTGGCTAATTGGAATAAAATTTATTTTAATCGGCTCATTTAATATTCCACTAATCATTTCTGCTAGTTCGATTATAGATGTTGATTTTTCTGTCGTCGCTAAATTAAAAATCTGTCCGTAAGTAGTGTTTTTTTTGATAATTTCCCAAAGTAAATTCATAGCAGTTTTTACATCACTAAAAGTTCGGGTTTGCTCACCATTTCCGTAAATATCTATAGTATTATTACTAATTGCTGACTTGATGAAAGCAGGAACAACCATTCCTGAATGATTCTGCTGTCTTATTCCAATCATGTTAAATGGTCTGATAATTATATACTTCAGTCCCATCTTCTGCTTATAATAATCGCAAAGCAGCTCTCCCATCTTTTTTGAATAAACATACATTGATACAGGATGAAATCCCAATGTATTGGTTTCATCTGTTTCTGAAAAAAGAGCTTTTTTTTCTTTATGGGAAGTATAAACAAGTGAAGTTGAAAAAAATACAAGTGGTATATCATTAATCGAACAGTAGTAAGCTATTTGTTTAACTGAATTAATATTTGTTTCAATTGTTTCGAGTGGATTGTCTATAACATTCTTAACGCCCACATTACAAGCCAGATGAATAACACAAGAAGCCGAGCTTATTAATTCCTCAACGAGCTTAAAATTCTTCACATCACCCTGTAAAAAGAAATTTTTAGAAATAGCAGTAGATATATTTTTCACAGAGCCGTTTGATAGATTATCTAATACAATATATTCCACATTTTCAGCTTCAAACAAATCAATCAAATGACTTCCGATAAAACCAGCACCACCTGTCACTAAAATTGGCTTACTCATTGGATAATGCAGTCATTTATTTACAAGTCCTATCCTAAAATATTTTTACTTAATAACTTAATAAAGTCCAGGTAAATTTATACAGTTATGAGAAATTCTGATGAGCGAATAAACATAAATGACTATATATATTACTCTCGGCAATATAATTTTTGGGACTTAGATTCTGGTAAAAAAGCACCTTAAAAAAAGCAACCAAATCATAAAACTAGATTAGCTTTGTATGCGAAAATAATTATTTCGCCAGTAACATCTTTCTTGTTTCCTTGAATTGCGGAGTTTCGATTGTGTAAAAGTAAACGCCGCTTGTCAATTCAGAAGCATTAAATGTAATTATATGAGTACCTGGCTCCATATATTCATTCAAAGGAAATGCAACTTCTTGACCTAACAAATTATAGATGGTTATTTTTACTACACTGGCTTCGGCTATGCTAAAGTTAATCGTAGTTGAGGGATTAAATGGATTTGGGTAATTCTGGTCTAACCTGTAATTAAATAAATTATTTTCATAATGAACAGAAGTTATTGGATCAAAAGATATATCTGCAACTTTAGGGAAATGATCTGACGCAGTTCTTGTGTCGAGCAATTGCAATCCATACTGATTAAGTCTCGACTGGCTCATCACTTCAGTTTGAAGAACAAAATCTTTTTCAACATTAATTACACTGTTAGAGTAGATTTGATAATCCAATCTGCCGGGAGGAAAAGAACCCGGATCATCCCGCCAGGTATAAGCGGTTCGTTTATCTGTTTGCATCGAAAGTAAATCTTCTAAGTCAGTATTATTCCAATCCGGAGGTCCGCCATTGCCGAAAAGTTGAGTATTAATTATTTCACCTGTGACAAGCGTGATAAGTTGCTGACGGTCGCCAACAAGATTCAAATCGCCAAGAATTACAAAAGGTGTTTGCTCAGGAAGATTTATAACACCCCCCGGAGTTTTTGCATCAAGTATAAAAGCAATTGTTGCATCTACTTCCAATTGCCTCTTATCATCATTGACCTGCCCTCCACAACATTTAAGATGAGAATTTATTAACATTAAATCTTTGCCAAACCACTCCGGTAAAGCAATTAGCGAAGCTGTAATTCTATGTCCCGGGTAAACAAGCCAGTTCTGAAGAATTGGATATTTTGACACAGTAACGTTTCCATCATCTAGCTTAACAGCATTCCAGCTTCCTGTTTGCAATGGAAGTATTGTATTTAGCTTGCTTTGAATTTGAGAAGTGGTTGAGTTCCACATTTCATTAAATGCAATTATATCAGGATTTATTACTTGAAGAACTCTTGCAAAGTTTTGTTCTCTATTTGGATCGAGCAAACCATCGTTTAGAGCATTCCAATTCATCACTCTTAACAAAGAAGTATCTTCTCTGCTTAACTCAATTGGAATTAGTGGTTCAGTTGGAGTTTCATCAAAAGTATATTCAAAGGTATTACCGCTGTTCGGCATCCAGTCGCCATTACTTGCACCGTCAATTAAAAAAAGTTTTATTGTACCGGCTCCGTTTGCAGGCGGAATATACTGTCTGCCAATTGCAATTTCATATGTTGTATCGGTCACCGTTGGTAAACTTCTGAACTGAATACTTGAATGAGTAATTGAGTTGTTTGTGTAATAATTAAAACCATTTCTGGCCCCGAAATTAAATCGCAACTCAGCACCAATACCATTTATCTGATACCCGGTTGTACTATTATTATCTCCATCTATAAAAACTGAGATCTGATTATCTTCAAGAAGTTTGAGAAAGGGCGAAATCCTTAATTTGATGAAAAGAAATTGCTCATCATTTGTAACTGAAATGTATTTGAAATCATAAATGCTTCCATCATTCTCTGAATCGTAATAAGTTGGAACTAGTACATTCCAGTCATCAGTTTTTCCATCAAGTAAAATCGGTAGAGACTGCGTATAGATAAT
>JACZKK010000025.1 GCA_014860115.1 Ignavibacteriaceae bacterium | reverse complement strand
GTTCTATTTGGTCTTTTTATTTTATTTCCACTTGAACTTGTAATTTTTGGAGACTATTTATTTACATTGAATCCAACCCCATTTGTCATCAAAGGAAATATTGCTTATTTCTTTCTTGTGCTTGAAATAGGTCTTATCCTCTGGTCTATTTTTCTCGTTATCAAATCGTTTATTACTCAAACTCAACAAATTCTATTTAGTATAGCATCCGCTTCCGTATTCGTTGTTTTGTTCTTGACTTTGATATACTTTTGTTCCGTAATTGTCTTCACACTTTAATTAAATGAAAAATTCAATTAATATTTTTGAAAGGGAAGAAGAGATTCTTCTTCAAACGTACAAACGTATTCCAATAAAAATATCTCACGGAGAAGGTGTTTACCTTTATTCTAAGGATGGGAAGAAATACCTGGACTTTTTCTCAGGGCTTGCTGTGAATGCGCTTGGTTACGGAAATAAGAAAGTTATTCAGGCAATTGAAGTACAAATAAATAAGTTTATCCATCTATCTAATTACTACATCAACACCCCGCAAGTAGAACTTGCTGAAAAACTGGTAAAATATTCAGGTTTATCTAAAGTCTTCTTTGCCAACAGCGGGACCGAAGCAGTTGAAGCTTCATTAAAGCTAATAAGAAAATACTTTGGACCAGAAAAAAATATAATTACTTTTTCAAATGCTTTTCATGGCAGAACTTATGGATCGTTAAGCTTAAGTGGAAAAGAGAAATATAAAAAATATTTTTCACCATTGCTGCCGAATATTATTCAATTGGGATTTAATGATCTTGAAAAACTCGAAAAGAATGTAACTGAAAACACAGCAGCCATCTACCTGGAATTTATTCAAGGCGAGGGAGGAATTAAGGTTGCATCAAATATGTTTGTTGAAAAGATCAACGAACTGCGAAATAAATTTGATTTTGCTTTAGTTGCCGATGAAGTTCAAAGTGGAATAGGCAGAACAGGAAAACCATTTGCTTATCAACATTATAATATTGAACCTGACTTGGTAATCGTAGCCAAAGCAATTGGTGGCGGGTTGCCTCTCGGTGCTTTAATCACGAATAAAAGGTACGATAATGTATTTCAGCAAGGAGATCATGGTAGTACGTTTGGAGGTAATCCTGTTGCCTGTGCCGCAGGATTGGAAGTAGTTAATGAAGTTTTTGAAAACGAATTAGTGAAAAATGTTGCAGATCTTGGTAATTACTTCAAATCTGAATTAAACTTATTGCATAAAAAATATTTTGATAAAATAGTAGATGTTAGAGGATTAGGATTTATGATTGGTGTTGAATTACCTAAGCCTTGTGTATCATTAGTCGATAAATTCCGAGAAAAAGGAATATTAGTTAATTGCACGAATGAAAACGTGTTAAGAATACTGCCGCCGCTAATCTCCACGAAAGAAAATATCGACTATTTCATAAACATTTTCAGTGAAATATTAAGTGAAGACAAATGAGTAATTCCTCTATCAAGACTGACGTTCTTATCATTGGAAGCGGAATAGCTGGCTTGTTTGCAGCTCTAAAAATTTCCGAGTTTGCAGATGTTGTTCTAGTAACAAAGAAAGATAAAAATGAATCAAATACTAATTATGCTCAAGGCGGAATAGCATCTGTGATTTCAAAAAATGATTCATTCGACAAGCATATTCAGGACACACTTATTGCTGGAGCAGGATTATGCAATGAAAAGATGGTAAGAATTATGGTTGAAGAAGGACCTGAACGTATTAAAGACTTGATCGAAATTGGTACGAACTTTTCAAAAAAGGAGGGTCATCTTGACCTTGCATTAGAAGGTGGTCATTCCGAACCGCGAATTGTTCATGCCAAGGATTTGACAGGCAAAGAAATTGAATCTGCATTAGTTACAAAGGTTAACTCATTAAAAAATATAAAGGTTATAGAGAACACCATAGCAATTGATTTGATAACAGAACACAATATCAAACAATTGCGGGCTTCAACTCTCCAAAACAGAACTTGCTGGGGTGCTTACGTTCTAGATGTTAAGAGTGGTTCAGTCATTAAGATATCTTCTAAAGCTACATTATTGGCTACCGGTGGAGTGGGGCAGGTTTATCAGCACACAACTAATCCACAAATAGCAACCGGAGATGGAATAGCTATGTCTTATCGTGCGGGAGCAAAGCTGGCAAATATGGAATTTATTCAATTTCATCCAACATCCCTTTATAAAAAATCAAGCGAATTTTTTGGTGAACAATCCTTCCTTATCAGCGAAGCTGTTAGAGGTTTTGGTGGGAAACTTTTAACCAGAAACGGATTTGAATTTATGAGTAAATATGATGAACGAAAAGAACTTGCACCAAGAGATATAGTAGCGCGGGCAATAGATTCGGAGCTTAAAAAAAGTGGAGAAGAATTCGTCCTTCTTGATATTACTCATAAAAATAGTGATGAAATTAAAAGTCATTTCCCAAATATTTACGAGCATTGTTTAAAGCTTGGAGTTGATATCACTAAAGACCCAATTCCTGTTGTTCCTGCTGCTCACTATTCCTGTGGTGGTGTTAAGGTAGATGAATTCGCAAGAACCTCATTAAAAGGTCTTTACGCTTGTGGTGAGGTTACAATGACAGGTGTTCACGGTGCAAATCGTCTTGCAAGCAATTCGCTTCTTGAAGCGGTCGTATTCGCGGATAGAGTTGCGTTAGATTTAAAGATGTTCCTAAAGGAGCAACAGGATATTTTTTCAGAGATTCCTGATTGGGATGATTCAGGAACATTAACGGCTGACGAAAACGTGCTCATCTCTCATAATTACAAGGAAGTTAAAACCACAATGTGGGATTACGTAAGTATAGTTAGAAGTAATCAAAGATTAGAAAGAGCCGCAAAGAGAATTCATATTATTTACGAGGAGGTTGAAGATTTTTACAAACGAACTAAGGTATTTTCAGAGCTGCTTGAATTAAGAAACCTCGTAGCTTGTGCACATATAATTATTAAATCAGCTTTACAAAGGAAGGAAAGCAGGGGATTACATTTCACTCTAGATTACCCCGATTTATCTGAAAATGCTGAAGACACAATTATTCAGAATGTCAATCCTTAATTGAACTATCCAGATATTTCACAATCGCACCATACCTGATTCCACGAGTGCTAACGATAAGATTATCTATTCCAAAGTATTCCATAAATTGGTTAAGTATGAATGCTCCGGCGAAAATAATATCCTCACGCCCCTTCATCACAGTACCATATCTATCGAGAATTTCTGATGCTGTTAGTGAACTTAACTTTCCAATAATATCTATCATATCTTCAATAGTAATTCTACTTTTCTCAACCTTTTTCTCTTCAAACATCTTTAATCCTAGTTTCATACAAGCAAGTGTAGTTGCAGTTCCAGCGATGGCTATAACTTTTTTAGGAATGATTATTTTATCAAAGGTTGCGAATAGTCTTTTTATATCTGCGCTAAAGTTCTCAAGTTCTACTCTAGTTGGAGGTGCGTTTTTGATATACTGTTCGGTAGCACTGACTGAACCAATTTGCAAACTTTTCTTGAATATGACTTTTAATTCTTCACCAAATATTATTTCAGTACTGCTTCCCCCAATATCAATTACCATTGAAAATGATTGATCCTCTAAATCAGAAATTGCACCAAAGTAAGCATATTCTGCTTCATCCTCACCCGTGATAACGTTTAGATCAAAGTTGAATATTTTTTTTAGATCATCTTTAATTTCAGCTGTGTTATGTGCCATTCTGAAAGCATTTGTTCCGGTTAAAATAACTTTATCGCAATTGCAGCCATTGATTATACTTTGATATTCATTCAAAACATCGTAAAGAAGTTTTAATCTTTCCTGGCTTATTCTTCCAGTTTGTTTAGTTCCTTGACCAATCCTCGGCATACGATACTCATTAATTAAAGGGATAATCCTTCGGGTAACTGGATCAATATCAGCAATTAGAAGTAATACAGTATTAGTGCCAATATCTATAGAAGCAATAGTCATAATTTTTTTTTAATTTTAAATTAACAAACGGATATTTAAATGAAAAAGAGTAGTAATCTTTCCTCAGTATTTGGTTACCTGGCATTAACCGCTGGCAGCATTTGGTTTGGAGCTTACGTTGCCAGATTATTGATGACATATCAAATGTTTGAAGAAACAGAATTTGTTTTAAAAAAATATCTTACCAATACAAATCTTTCAACAATATTTCAAACCATTTTTCCCATTGTTAATTTAACATTCTATTCATACATAGTAATGATAATTGCATTTACATTATTTCTGATTTCATCCACGATAAAACTAAAGAAGAATGGCTGGTTATTAATCATTACCTTGATTATTTATTTAACTCTTCCTTTAGAATCACTACTTTTAATGATTGACTACAAATTGATTGTCTTGTTTATGCATGAGCAATTCGGTTCAGAACAAATATTTAATTTAGTTATTGAAAGAATGAGTAAGCTTAGCAGTTTTCCAATTATATTAGTCTTAAGTTATCTTACAATACCATATTTTTTAGTATTTAAGCCATTTATTCTAGAAGCCAAAGATGAAAATTAAAGAAAAAGAATTTGAAGAAATCCTTCAGGAATTAAAATCGGTAGCCGATCAGCTTGGAGCAAGTGTAAGATTTGAAAAGGGTGATTTTAAGGGCGGTTACTGTATAATTCACGATAAAAAAGTTATAGTTATAAATAAAATGACCAATGTCCAGAAAAAAGTTATGATTCTCTCAACCGCTCTGAAAGAACTAGGTATTGATAGTATTTTCATTACTCCAAGAGTCAGAGAAATAATAGATGAAATGGCGGCAATAACATGAAAGTCTTAATTATAAACGGGCCCAATCTGAATTCGCTTGATAAAAGACCGGATGAGTATTACGGATCACTTTCATTAAATGAAATAGAAGTTTTAATAATAAAGGAATTTCCTGATCATCAGTTCGAGTTTTTTCAGAGCAACCATGAAGGAGAATTAATAAATAAAATACAATCAAGTTCTAAATCTTTTGATGGTTTGATCGTAAATCCTGGAGGATATTCTCATACATCTGTTGCAGTTAAAGACGCACTGGAAATCTGTTCTATTCCCAAAATTGAAGTTCATCTCTCAAACTTAGCATCTCGTGAAACTTTTAGACATAATATGCTAACTGCTTCAAGTTGTAATGGTTACATTAGTGGTTTTAGAGAGAAAAGTTATCTAGCCGCAATCTATCTTTTAGAAAAGATCATTTCCTGAATGGATTGTAGTCACGTTAGTTATGCTTGTAAAAGTTGAAATCTTTAACATAAATCAATTAAAACGGCTGATAATTCATTTATAAGAAGTTATCATCTATTCTTAAAGCTAATACTTATAAGACCCCCCTAATATTGATAATTTAAGATGGATTGCTTAATTTTATTCCATAATTTTTCATAAAGAGTATGCGAGACCTATCAATTAAAAAGTTATACTACTCAATCAGTGAAGTAAGTAAAATTACTGACATTGAGCAATATGTACTTCGATACTGGGAAACCGAGTTCGAGGAGCTTAGTCCACAGAAGAATCGCGCCGGTAATCGAATATACACTAACAAGGATATACGCCTTATTCTCTACATAAAAGAATTATTGAGAGAAAAAAAGTATACCATAGAAGGTGCAAAAAAAATAATTGAGGATTATGAGCAGGAAAAGAAGCCGGTCAGTGAAGTAAAGGAAAAGAGAACTCATAACGAATCTAATACATTTATTGAGGTTGAAAAGAATAGTTCTACATTAAAGGAAGATCTGGAAGAGATAAAAAACTTTTTAAACCTGCTTCTAACAAAATTATAAACCTCGGAACGTGGCGCAGCCCGGTAGCGTACCTGAATGGGGTTCAGGTGGTCGGGGGTTCAAATCCCCCCGTTCCGACACGAATCAGCTCAACTTAGTTTGAGCTTTTTTTATTCTCTCAGTACCGTTCTGTTAATTCGTCATGTATATATAAATTTGACCTTTAATTTTCCATCAACCATTATATTTTAAGTTATGCAATTAAATCTTCAAAGAGAGAAACCAACCTGCAATTGCGGTGTATTTGGGATTTATGGCTCACACAATGCCTCACTCGAAACTTACTATGGTTTACACGCCTTGCAACACAGGGGACAGGAAGCTTGCGGAATTGTAACGAAGAGCATTAGTAAAAAAGGAAATCCGATTTTCTCTATCCACAAAGGTGAAGGTCTGGTTACCGAAGTTTTTGATGATCATGAAATTTTTCAAAATAAGCTTATTGGAGAAGTAGCAATTGGTCACAATAGATATTCCACTACAGGGTCAGCTCAATCTATAAAAAATATTCAGCCTTTCATTGTTAATTATAGGCTCGGGAATCTCGCGGTTGCACACAATGGCAATCTTACAAATGCCAGAGAAATTCGTCAAGAGTTGGTTAATGAAGGCTCAATTTTTCAAACAACCAGTGATACCGAGGTTATTCTTCATTTGATAGCACGAAACAAATTAAATGACCAGGTTGAACAGATAAAAGAAGCTATGCAAAGGATTGAAGGTGCATTCAGTTTAGTTTTGATGACTGATAATAAGCTTGTTGCAGCAAGAGATCCAAATGGCTTCAGACCTCTGGTGATTGGAAAATTACATGATGCTTATATCATTACTTCTGAAACTTGTGCCTTTGATATTTTGAGCGCTGAGTTTATAAGGGAAGTTGAACCTGGTGAAATAGTTGTAATAGATGATGAGGTTATACAATCAGGATTAATTAAATCCTATAAAATATCCGAATTAAGTTCTCCTCAAAAGCATTGCATTTTTGAATATATATATTTTTCCCGTCCGGACAGCTTCATCTTTGGTCATAATGTTGATAAAATGAGAAGGAGACTTGGTAAAGTTCTCGCCAGGAATCATCCTGTCTATAACGAAGATGAAGAAAAAGTAATCGTCATCAGCGTTCCTGACAGCTCCAACACAACAGCTTTGGGATATCAGACTGAATTAGAAAAGCTTGGAGTTAATTGTAAGCTTGAAATCGGATTGATACGGAGCCACTACATTGGACGAACTTTTATTCAACCAGGACAGGCAAACAGAGAGATAGGTGTTAAAATAAAATTTAACACTGTTAAAGGTGTGCTTGAAGGTCGCACAGTTGTTTTAGTTGATGATTCAATTGTCAGGGGCACTACGTCAAAACAGCTTGTTAAACTAATCCGTGATGCAAATCCTAAATCAATTCACTTAAGAATATCCTCTTCTACAATAACTCATCCTTGTTTTTACGGAATGGATTTCCCCAGCAAAGAAGAGCTTATAGCACATAATTTTAATTCCGATATTAAAGCGATAGGCAAAAATCTAGGCGTTGACAGTATAGAGTATTTAACAATTGAAGAAATGCTCGAAGCAGTTTCAGAGGCAGGAAAAGATAATTTCTGCCATGCTTGTTTCTCAGGTAAATATCCAATAGAAGTTGATCATCATTACAAAAAGGAAATGTATGAAACGTAGTATTTTCTCTCTTATCTTTCTGCTGATAATTAACTCCAGCCTAAATTTAGCGCAAACAACTTATTTCATAAAATATAAAGAGAATGTTTCTTTTACTGATATAGAACAAAAAGTTCAGCAGGATGCATTTATTCCTGCAGGAGCCCAATTTCAAATACAGGCTGATTTGAAATCTGTAGATTATCTAGCCAAAGGAATAGCAAAGTCAAATGACATTCTCGGCAGAATAATTAAGATTACATTTGTTGACGATGTTGATGAAGGCGCTTTTCTGCAATTGCAAAGCCTTGATGAAAACATAGAGTATGTTCAAAAAGCTGTAGCATACAAGATTAACTTTGTACCGGATGATAGTCTTGTATCACAGCAATGGGCATTGAGTAAAATTCAGGCATTCGATGCCTGGGATAAGACGCAGGGAACCGACTCAGTTCTTATTGGAATGATTGATACTGGTATTGATTATCTCCATCCTGATCTTCAAAATAAAGTTTATCAAAATCCCGGTGAAATGGGAATTGATGCATTTGGAAATGATAAAAAAAACAATGGCATTGATGATGACAACAACGGTTTTATCGATGATTACCGTGGTTGGGATTTTACAGATCGCGTTGGTTTTCCATTTGATTCAAGCGGAGGTGATTATCTTGACTGGGATAACGATCCAATGGATGAACAGGGACACGGAACATATATTTCTGGGATTGCAGCAGCTCAAACAAATAACTTTACCGGCATAGCGGGTGCTGCTCCAAATATAAAACTGATGAATCTTCGGGCATTTGATCCCGGTGGATATGGCGAGGAAGATGATGTTGCGGCTGCAATTCTCTATGCTGTTCAGATGGGAGTTAAAGTTTTAAATATGAGTTTTGGGGATTACTCCTTCTCCTATGTACTAAGAGATGTTGTGCAATATGCCTATTCCAAAAATTTGGTACTTGTTGGAAGTTCGGGAAATCAGAATTCATCTCTTCCTCACTATCCGTCGGGTTATTCAGAGGTTATCTGTGTTGGAAATTCAACTCAAGATGATTTCCGTGCAGGCAATTCAAATTACGGCTCAACACTTGATTTAATGGCACCGGGTACCCAGATTGTAACCACAGCGCGAAATAATAACTACGCATCAATCGGCGGAACATCAGCAGCAACGCCTCATGTTGCAGCAACCGCAGCTTTAATATTGTCACTCGGAAGTTTTACTAACGAAGAAGTAAAACAAATATTGAAATCAACATCAGATGATATAGATGAACCGGGCTGGGATATTTACACAGGTGCCGGCAGACTTAATATGTATCGTGCAGTTACAGTAATTGCACCATCTGTTATTAAGTTTAATCATCCTAAGCAGGATTTCGCAACACTTGATGCAGAATTAATCATTAACGCATCAGTGCTTTCACCATTATTTTCTAATTACAGTCTATCATATGGTTACGGATTGAATCCTGCTAACTGGATGACCTTGATTGAGCAGGGGAGTAATCAGTTTTCAAATGGAGATATTTTCACTTTAAGTCTTAATTCTTTACCTGATACTGTTTATTGCTTACGTTTAGTTGTTGCTTTAAATAATGGCAGAACTTTAGAGGAACGAGTCAATTTCTTCATTAGCAGAAATCCTCCCATTACCGAACTAATTTCTGTCGGTCCTGCTTTATATGGAGATAAGACAACCATTCTTGCAGCAATGTACACAGATGAACCAACCGTAACGAGAATGTATTTTCGCAAATTTGGTGAACCTGAGTTTAACTTTGTTACTCTCGACGGGTTTACAACTAATAATCAGTTTGTTAAGTACTTGCATTATGGATTTATTCCGAAGCAGCTGGTTGAACAAAACTCTGCTTATGAAATTTATTTTGAAGCAGAAAATCTTGTTGGTTTGAAAACTGTAGTAAAAAATAACGGTCAGAACTTTTTATTCACCACAAATTATGAAGCTGAATACGCAGCAGAAATACAACTTCCATTTTCGCTCCCGGCAGGAAGTATCTACCAGGATCCAGTGAACATTACACAGAATGAACCGTCAGAAGTTTATGTAAGAACATTTGCTAATTCAAGGGTTACCAGCTTATTTAAATTTACCAATGACAATTTTGAAATTGTAGATTCTTTACAGGATAGAATCATCAGAGACTTTGGCGATTTTAATAACAATGGTTTAAAGGATTTATTAACATCCTGGGTGCGTAATGGTTACATACTTGAGCAGCAAAACTCAAATTCATCTTCCTTCAGTGAAAAGTACGTTGATGAAACAGGTAAGTTTTGGCCTATATTCGCTGAAGATATTGATGGAGATGGCGTAACCGAGGTTGTTGTTGTTAATTCAGATACTTCTGTAAACGTTTGGAAAGTTAATAATGACTTAACTCTTTCTAATCCAAAAACATTGAGAAATTTTACTGAACTCTGGTTTGGCTATAACATACTCGATGCTCCAAATGGTGTCTTGGCGGATGTAAATTCAGACGGTATAGGAGAGATGTGGTTCGTTGATGTGGATGGCGATATTTTTAGTTATAATATTTTGGGAACCGATAACTATCAGCAGGGAAGTGTTATCAATACAGGATTTTTGGGTTCAGCAGCTTATCTGGCAGTTGGCGATTATAATGGGGATAATAATGATGAACTGGCAGTTTTACTTCATTCCATCAATGCGATCGATATAGCTCCGTACTACCGTTTGATTGTGTTTAATCTTCTTGGAAATCAGTTGAACATTCTTTATGATCAGGTTTTTGTTGATGCTTCAACCGAGTTCAGCTCATCATTCCAGCGTTCAGAGAACGGAATTCGCTTTACAGACCTCGACGATGATGGAAAGGATGAACTGATAGTCTTTATGTTCCCTTATTCTTATATTTTTAATCATCAATTTGTCGGTTCAAATAAAATAATATCATTCAAAGAAAATATTAATTCGAATTCTATTTTTATTGGTGATTTGAACAACAACGACGTTCCGGAAATTGCATTCCCCACAGATATAGGAATTAATTTTTATGAATTCGCTATCTCAAAAAAAGCAAGCACTCCATTTAACGTAAATGGATACAGTATTGATTCAACCAGTATTTTTCTTTCCTGGCAGGGAAGTGTTGACCAGTATTATATCTATCGCGGATTGACGGCTGATAATCTGATATTAATTGATTCTGTTATCGCCACAACTCAATATGCAGATTTTAATCTATCTGAAAAGACAAATTATTATTATGCAATTCAGGCTTTCGATCTTTCAAAAGAAGATCCTTACTCAAATTTATCGAGAGTAATTGAAGTTTATTGTCATACTCCAGGAAAAGTAATTTCAGTAAATGCCAGCAGCCAGAAGACGGTAATAGTTAAATTTTCAGAGAAGATGAACAATACAATTGAGAATTTGCAGGCGTTCAAATTGAATGGTAATGTCATACCTAATTCAATCGCTCCGGCAAGCCAATACTCATACCTATTGACATTTAGAGATGAGATACGATATGGGCGGGATACATTATTGGTTACTAGATTAAGAGACTTATATGGATCTCCAATTGAAACAGACACCGTTTTTTTTGATATGGATTCTGTCATTGTTAATCCTGAATTCTTCATCAGCTCATTTAAAATTGTTGATGCTTATAATATCAGGGTAATATTTAATATAGAAGTTGACGACGTATCTGCTGAGAATATTAATAACTACATTTTTGAACCAGATAATAAAGCTTCATCGGTTAGTGTGGATGCAACTGATAAAAAGAGTGTGAACATAAGTTTGAAAGGCGAGAAACCCGTTGGATCAATTGGTAGAGAATATGTACTCAGAGTAAAAGATGTTTTATCAGATGCATCAACAGGAAGCCTGAAAATAAATGAAGGTGCAGGAAGCTATATTGTTCTTTCCTCATTTGCCAATGATCTTTCTGATGTTTACGTCTATCCTAATCCGGTAAAACCAACAAATGGTGAGTCATTAACATTCGCTAATCTGCCAAGGTATGCACAAATAAGTATCTGGACTGTTGATGGAACCAAAATCGGAGAGATTGAAGAAAGTGATGGAAATGGTGGTGTGACTTTCAATTTGCTTGACTTAAGTGGGAATACTCTTTCATCAGGAATTTATATTTACCGGATTGTTATGCTTGATGAATCACAGAATGAGCAGGAAGAAAAGCTTGGTAAATTTGCTGTGATAAGATGACATGAGCGAAAACAAGATTTTTAATGCGTCAAACTCGCTGAGTTTTTTAAGACTTCTGCTGGTTTTTCCTGCCTGTTTTGCGTTCAATAATTTTGACAATAATCTTGCAAGGTATTCAGTTGCAGCAATCGGTGTTATTGCAACTATTACTGATATTCTGGATGGTTACCTAGCAAGGAAGCTTAACCAGATAACAGAATTTGGAAAAGTGATAGATCCTTTCGCTGATAAAGTTCTTATCGTATTTGTGGTTTTAAATCTTTTTCTTCTGGGAGAAATTCCCAATTATTATTTTTATATGATTATTGCAAGGGATGTTTTGATCCTGATAGGTGGCTTAATCGTCGCAAAGAAAATTGGCAAAGTGCTTCCATCGGATTACATAGGGAAAGCAACAGTACTGGCCATTGCCTTTGTTCTACTAATGATTTTGCTGAATGTAGATAGTAAGTCGCTGCCATATCTGATTC
>JACZKK010000217.1 GCA_014860115.1 Ignavibacteriaceae bacterium | reverse complement strand
AATATCCGTCTCTAATCTGTTCAACGCTTTTTCGTACAGAATTCTTTCATGTGCAACATGCTGATCGATAATCATCAATCCTGATTTAATCTGTGAAAGAATATATTTATTATGAAGCTGAATGATGAAGGGAGATTCTTCGGTTTTTTCGACAGTGCTTTGTTCAGCTTTATCATGCGATATCTCCCTCTGATCATTACCGCTGAATATTTTTGATTCAGTCTTTCCTACACCTTTTAAAACTACATCATCTGTAATACTGCCGAACAATAAATCAATTTCATCTTCCGAGTATTTTTTTACTTCCGGCTGATATCTCTCTCTGCCTGGTCTGTCCGAAAAATCCCCACGATTGGCTTGTTGGAATTTATTCACGGCTAATTTTTCTTCAGATAGATCACCATCGCTAAAAACCATTGAAGGAACAAGATCATGAGAGCCAAGACTCTTCCTGACAACAGAAAGTATGAAATTATACACGTCTTTTTCATCATCAAATTTTGCTTCGAGTTTTGATGGATGAATATTCACATCAATTCTTTCAGGATCAATCTCAATAAATAAAATAAAGAATGGATAATCTCCCTTCTCAAGAATATTTTCATAAGCAGTAAAGACTGCATGGTTAATATTTTTATTAAAGATATATCTTGAATTAAGAAAAAGGTACTGCTCGCCCTTTGTTTTTCTTAAGAGACTTGGTTTACCTATATAACCAAAGACACTTATCAGTTCTGTTCTTTCTTCAACTGGAATCAGAGCATCAGACATATTTTCTCCAAATACATGAGCAATCCTCTCTTTTAATGACTCAACAGGATAATCAAATACTGGGTCAACACCGTTAAAAAGCTTGAATGAAATTGAAGTATGACTAAGTGCAATACGATTAAAAGTATCAACTATGTGTTTGAACTCAGTGGTATCTGTTTTAAGAAATTTTCTTCTTGCTGGAACATTGAAGAAAAGATTTTTTACTGTCACGCAGGTTCCTTTCGGGAATGAACCTTTATCAACTTTAATATTTCCAGCCTCATCGTTTTTAATAACAGTTCCGATTTCCTCATCCCGGGTTTCGCTTCTTATTTCTATCTGACTGACCGCAGAAATTGAACTTAACGCTTCACCACGAAATCCGAGAGTCTTGATCGCTTCAAGGTCCTCGAATGCTTCAATCTTGCTGGTCGCATACTTTTGAACACTGAGGATAAGATCCTCTTCACTCATACCAATACCATCATCACAAACTTGTATAAAATTCTTCCCTGCACGCTTAATGATTAATTCAATACTCTTTGCTCCTGCATCGATCGCATTTTCCATCAATTCTTTAACAACTGATTCAGGTCTTTGTACGACTTCCCCTGCAGCAATTTTACTTGCAATACTATCTGGTAATATTTTAATTCTTTTAGCCATCTTTCTTAACAAAAATTCTTATTTCAAATTGCTCTCTATCCTCTGTAGAAACTAACTTCCAAATGTCACTTTTAATTTCGGGAAACTTAACTTCACCCTCAGCTTCAAATTTCATAAAAGATAAAATCATTTCATCAGCGATAAGCATTGACTGTTTATATATCTGACCACCACCGATAATGAAAACTTTCTCATATTTCTTTGATTTACAATAGTCTATCGATTCACCAAGTGAATGACAGATTTTTGTCTCATCAAATTCTGCAATAAAATCTCTATTTCCGGTAACTATAATATTTTTTCTACCCTTTAATGGTTTGCCCAAAGTTTCAAATGTTTTTCTACCCATAATAACAGGAAAGCTTAAAGTAGTCTGTTTGAAATGCTGGAATTCTTCCTTTACGTGCCACGGCATTTCACCGTTTGATTTTCCGATTACTCCGTTTTTTGCAATCGCTGCTATGATGACAATCTTCAAACAGCAACCTCAAAAGAAATTTTTTCGTGATACTGATAATTCAGAAGTTCAAAATCTTCAAACTTCAACTCATCGATTGATTTATTTGCAATCTTTAATTGTGGCAATGGAAGAGGTTCTCTTTTTAGCTGCTCTTTTAAACCTTCCAGATGGTCATACTTTTCCGTTTCCGTTCCTTTTTCTCCCACGTATATATGAGCATCAACTATCGTGTGTCCAAACTGTCCGAGCTTCAATCCAACTTGTTGTGCTATTACTTGAGTCAGCAAAGAGTAGGCTGCAAGGTTGAATGGAATCCCGAGCGCAATATCACCAGACCTTTGAGTTAAATGACAATTCAGTTTTCCGTCGTTCACATTAAAAACAAAAGTATAGTGGCAAGGAGGAAGTTTGCTGGTTGTCGCATTCCCCGGTTCCCAGGCAGAAATTACTAGTCTTCTGCTGTTAGGATTACTTTTTATTTCATCAATCACATATTGAATCTGATCAACTTCACGAACAACCCATTCACCATTTTTATTTCTCTGAGCACTAGGAAAATGTCTCCAGTAATATCCGTAGGCTGTTTCAAGAACACCATTTTCATCAGCCCAGGCATCCCAGATCTTTGTATATTGCCTCAGGTTACGAATATGATTATCACCTGATAAATACCAAAGAACTTCATGAAGCAGAGATTTCCATTGCATTTTCTTTGTTGTTAACAGTGGAAATCCTTCATTCAAATCAACTTTATAGAAAGCTCCAAAGTAGGAAATTGTATCAACACCGGTGCGGCTTTTCTTTCTAACACCGTTATCCATGACAGTTCTTACAAGATCAAGATATTGTTTCATTTCTAATATTCTTAAGTGAGAAGAGAGATTGATTTTGATTACAATTTAGCAATTTTTTGCTATGTGATAAAATATTAAAAGTTTAGTTGATTGACGATATCTTTACAGGCTTTTTTAATACCTTCTTTGTAATGCGTTATTGATTCAACCTCAGATGAGAAATACTTACTTATCTCTATTGGGAAAACATTTTTTGGAAATTTTGGAATACTCCCTGCGCTTATTTTTCCACAAACCAAAAATACTTGTTCTACGTTTGAGTTGAACAAATACATTGATGCTCCAGCTCCCTTCCCCAAACCTGATTGTTGATCGTATGCTCCCTCCCCTGTAACGAGATAATCTACTTTATTTACATATTTGCTGAGACCAAGATTATCTTTAATGAATTTTGATGATTGAAGTAGATTGGTGCTGTAGAAGATTTGTAGTGCTGCTGGAATTCCCCCTCCTGCACCCGATAAATTATTAGAAGAAATTGTTAAACCATTGTTCTCAAATAACTTCAACAGATGATTAAAGTTATTTTCGAGAATAGAAATCTTGTTATTGTCGGCGTTCTTCTGATTCCCAAATATTCTAATTCCCCCCTGATCACCGAAAAGTGGATTAGACACATCAATAATTGGTATTAACTCAAATAGAAATTTGATCTGTTCATAATCCATATCTTTTACCGTATTAAAATTTTCTGGGAGCACAAGGATTTCTCTGCTGGATGAATCAAGCAGTTTAAGTCCCAGGATTGACATCATCCCCATTCCCATATCGATTGTCGCTGTTCCACCAATCCCTATATAAACTTTCTCGACTTTAATTTTTCTAATTCGAACATCTTGTTCAATCTGTATTAATAATTGCCCTAAACCCTTAGACGTTAGCTTTAGTGGATTTCTAAAGTCAAGAGGGACTACATTCAAACCAAGAACTTCAGCAGATTCTATATAAAGTTCTCTTCTTTTTTCACAATAGAGTACCGGACATTCAAATTGAGATTCATTATAAGAAGTAGAAATAGAGTAATTCTTTATTTCACCACCAAAATAGAACTTGCAAATATTTAGAAAACCATCGCCTCCATCTGATATCGGCTTCATTATGAGTTCGGTATCCTTCAGATTGGATAGATTATCTTTGATTAACTCAGCTATTGAGAGTGAATCTGCACATTCCTTGAAGCTGTTTGGTGATATTAAAATTCGTTTTGCCATCAATGAATAAAAATCAATTTATTTATATTTGAGCCAGGTTATGAAAAAGCTACTCAAATTTCTTTCTTCAAAGATAAAATATATTCTTTTGTTTTATGCGTTTATTCAGTTGATAGTGATTCTAACACTTGAAACCAATTATAGGAGCGATTCACTATATTATTACAAACTTGCTCAGGAGTGTATCGAACAAGCTGAGTTCTATCCTGCCAAGCAGCACTTATATGAAGATTATATTGTTGCCCCTCTCTATATAAATACTCTCATCATTTTTTTAACAATTTATAATTCAACAATCATAATCAGCTTTCTTAATCTTGCCGTTATTCTCCTACAAATTATGCTTCTTTATAAAATCACAAAAAAAATATTCTCTGAGGATATTGCAAGACTAACAATTCTACTATTCATCTTTTACGTCAATACTCTTGGATTAATGCTGCAAAATTATACTGAGCTATTTTTTCTTCTTTTGATTACAGCCTCAATATATTTCTATTTACTACATAAAAACATTTATCTGAGTCTTTCTGGTGTCTTTATTGGTGGAGCTATCGCTGTGCGACCTCTTGGCTGGGCTTTATTGTTGGCCTTTATCTCAGTTCAAATATTTACCAGCATAAAAAACAAAAGTATCCTATTAAATTACTTTTATATTTACTCAGGAACTTTGCTCTTCATTATTTTATTCGGAGGTTTTACCTTTTCACATTTCGGAAAATTTGAATTCACGTCAACAACAGGGCCGGTTAATTTATTGTTAGGTGCTAATGTTGACGCAACCGGAGGATTTAATTCAACTGTGCTTGAAAATGGTAAAGCTGGTTACATCGAAGACACCGAAGCATTAACATACATTCAGAAGGGTGAATTTTATCAGGATCAAGCAATGAGATGGATAACAGATAATCCATTAAAATGGCTTTCGCTGGCACCATTAAAATTACTCCATACATATGGTTGGGATGATATTTCACTTTCTTCCTTGCTTGGTTACAATGATACAAATTTTTTGAGGGTAACTAGAATGCTATACTCTGAAGGTGATTTGAGCAAAGCTTTGCCAAACTCAAATCTCACTGATCAAACTCTATATTTTTCAGTTTTAATTATTTCGCATCTCTATTACTACTTACTGTTGCTCGCAATTGCTTTTGGGATTTACAATCTCTTCAAGAAAAAACTGAACACGAACTTAAGCAGCTTGATTTTATTTTTTGTTTTCTTTGCAACTCTTATGATTATGATTACCGTTGGTGCGCCACGCTATAAATATCCGATGTTAATTTTACTCCTCCCATTTACTGCTTCATATATTGATATGAAATTTGGATTATCAAAGTAAAAGATTGTAAATGCCTAGCTCCACCATCAAACAATATTTTCATCTGGTTTTGGTAATACTCATTGCTGTATTATTGAGGTTATATTTTCAAATTGGTCATATTTTTTCAGATGATTCTTACTATTCTTTCCTTAGCTTCACATTGTTAAAAGGTGATTTTGCTAATGAATATCTGGGATATCCAGTGTTCCCTTTGAGAATGGCATTTATCGGTTTGACAGCCTTTTCAATGAAAGTATTTGGGATTACTGAATTTGCAACTCTATTCTTCCAGTTTTTGTTTTCACTTCTAAATATTTTACTAGTTTATAAAACTGCTCAACTCTTCACAAGTAATAATAGAATTGCGATCTATGCAGCATTATTAATAGCTTTCTTCCCTACCGATGTTATATTTGCTTCAATAGGTTTTCCGGATCTAATTAATATTTTTTTCATAAATCTTGGTATTTATTTCCTGCTTAAATCCCATTGTCAAAAAAAATTTTATTTGGCTTTCATTGGTGGGTTTTCATTTTTTCTATCTATGCAGTTTAAGGAAAATACTTATTATACTCTGATTCTTTTATTTACCTTGTCCGTTTATTCTTTGATTAAAAACAAAAACTTAAATCTCCAGTTACTTATTGGGATATTTTTCATTGGAGCTAATTATTTGGTCGAGGGATTCGCTTATCTTCTCTTGCACAATGATTTTCTATATCGGATAACGATCACAAATCTGAATTACCAGTACAGCTTTTATGATTTCTTTCCATTTACAGCACAAAAATTATCAGGCTCAAATAATTATTTCCGCAATTTATTTGATCAGATTTTCCTTATAAATGTTACATCAATATTTCCGAGAAGATTTTATTTATTCCTACCAATTGCTACTTCAGTTCAGACCTATATAAATTTTAGAAAAAAAGAGCAACCACTTCTAAACTTCTGGTTCTGGGGAACAGCAATTCTAATGATATTTTTCACGACTTCATTCAACGAATATAAACCGCTTGACCTGGCTCGGAGCTGGTATATCTATCCGCTGCTAATGCCAATGTTAATTTTATCATCAATTTTTATCAATCGGTTTTCGAAACTCATTAAGAATGGATTGATGGTAATTTATATACTTGGAAGTTTAATTATGTGTTTTGAATACGAAAACTTTTTCGATAAAGATAATCTCAATTTGTTAAAAAGTTTCTTGAGAGATAATCCGGCAAAGATGATTTACACGGATCATTTTACAAAATGCAGCATTGATTTAATCCGAGAATATAGATCTGATAATTCAAACAGAATATTGGGAAACGATTTTGACTTTAAACAGATCAATAAAGGCGATTGGGTTCTCTTTAACCAAAAACATATTGCAGAGCTGCGAATGCAAAAGCATCAGATACCTGATTTTAAAGTATTAACTACAAGCCAATTTAAACATGTGACCTCTTTTAATGATTTTATTTTTTATGAAAAATTACACTGAAATTTTCTCACATTTCCTTGTAACATTTTTGTAAATTTGTCTCAATATTTTTAAGATAAAACCAACTGAATGGAAATAATAGAATACTCTGAAGTGTGGAAAGATAAATGGGATCAGTTCGTACTGGAATCCAATAATGGTACTATGTTCCATATGCAGAAGTTTTTTGATTATCACAAACCGGGTAAGTTCAACTTTAACCATCTGGTATTTTTAGATAGAGGAAATATTGCGGCACTTCTTCCTGGTGCACGAGTCGGAGATATTTTCGAATCACCAATCGGCGCAAGCTACGGCTCAATAGTTACAAAAGATGTGAAGTTTGCTGAAGCAATGGATATCGTTTCTACCTTGTTTGAATATGGGAACAAAGTTGGAATAAAAGAATTTCTTTTAACATCAGCTCCACGAGTTTATGAGCGACACCAAAATGAAAATCTTGACTTCGCAATGCTGTGGCAGGGATTCAATTATGATCTGCATTACATCTCAAGTGCAATTAAGCTTGAACCCAATGAAGATATAATTTCAAGGTTTCAGCAGACAGTGAGAAGAAATGTCCGGAAGACTTTGAAAGATCCGGATGTCCGAGTTGAAATAAATAACCGCTACGATGAGTTCCATCCTATTCTTGTCGAGAATAAAGCAAGGCACGATGTCAAACCAACTCATTCGCTTGAAGATTTAATTAAGCTGACTCAACTCCTTCCGGATAATCTTGTATTGTTTATGGTTTATTATAAAGATAAACCAATTGCTGGCTCATCTGTGTTTATTGCTAACGAAACTGTTACACTCTGTTTTTATAATATGCTTCTTTATGAATATGAACATCTCAAACCTATTCATCGTGTTATGTATGAAGTTGTCAAATGGTCGACCGAAAAGGGTTACAAGTATGTTGATATTGGAGTTTCTCAGGACACAAAAGCTGCAAATCCGATGACACCAAGTATGAACCTGATTGACTTCAAAGAAAAATTTGATGCGAAAACTGTAATGCGAAACACACTTCGTAAGAAATTATAACTCGTGCTGAGCTGAATATATGAGCTCGAAAAAGAAAGTCCTTATAACATTTCTCGGTAACATCAATTACGATACCCGCTGCAAAAATCTTTACGATAATTTTTCTGCAAACAAATTTGATGTTGAGTTTCTAGGATTTGATTGGATGACTGATGGTTTCTCTGAGACCCACGGGGACGTTTCAATCTTCAAATTAAAAAAAGGATTTCTCTCGCTCTCCTTTTATCTCAAATTTATCTGGCACATAAAATTAAAGTTATTGAATACTAAAGCATCAATAATATTTGCTGAAGATATTTATACTTTACCTTTTGCGGTAATCTTTGGTAAGTTGAAACGGGCAAAGATTTATTACGATTCTCGTGAGCTGTTTGGATATCTAGCCGGATTAAAAGAAAAAAAAATCAAGCAAGCATTCTGGAAGTTGACTGAAAAGTTTTTCATTAAGAAAGCTGATTATGTGATGGTGACGGGACCTATGGATGGTGAGTTCCTGAAAAAGGAATATGGTATTAAGAATTTAATTCTTCTTAGAAATTTACCTCGATATTATAAATCCGAATTAAAACTGGATCTTCATTCTCACTTGCAAATCGATAAAACAAAAAAAATAATTCTTTACCAGGGAGTACTTCTAAAAGGCAGAGGAATTGAAAAAATTTATGCAGTGCTAAATGAGTTGTCAGATCACGTTTTTGTAATTGCCGGAGGCGGTGAGTATGAAGAGTATTATAAAAAACTTGCTGCTGAAATGGATGTCAACGACAAAGTTTTTTTTCTAGGAAAATTAACTCAAGAAGATTTGCCAAAAATTACCGCATCAGTTGATATTGGAGTTTCATTGATCGAAAATCTGAGTATCAGTTATTATCATGCACTACCGAATAAACTTTTTGAATATATAATGGCTGATGTACCGGTAATTGTCAGCGATCTCCCACAGATGAAAGAGATAGTTGATAAATATGATGTTGGATTTGCGGTTGATATTGATAATAAAGCTGAATTGATAGACGCTTTAAAAAAATTAGCTGATGACACCCACTTGTACGAAAGTAAAAAGCAAAACTGCCATATTGCTTCACAGGAATTGAACTGGGAGAAGGAAGTGACTAACCTTCTGAAAACATTGACTTAACTTGATGTGTCATTCCTGCGAAAGCAGGAATCCATTCTGATTGTTTTAGAGACCCTGAAATAAATTCAGGGTAAATGTTTCTTCTTCTTGTAAACGCAGATTATATGGACAGGCCTATTGTAAATCCAGTTTGCAAACTTATCCGGAAGCCTCCACATCCAGAATGGAAAGAATTGAAGTATCACAAAACTTCTTAAATAAAGAAGCAATTTATTTCCGAAGGTATCATACTTGAAGCTATCCAAATCATTTTCCGAATAAAGGTTCTCAAGTTTCTTTTCATCGAAGGAATGGATATGTGCATTGGCAGGTGTTTTCTGATTGCAATGAATGCAGAGATAATAAATCAGCTTTTCTTTGTAGGGAGTTGTAATAATTATACTTCCTCCCTTTTTCACAACGCGGAATAATTCTTTAACAAATGCAGAAGGATCGAAAACGTGCTCAATGATTTCAGAAGCAATTACACAATCGAAAGAATTATCATTGAAAGGAAGATGAAATGAATCTGCTGCAACTGCAAAATGCCTTGGATTAGAATAAAGCTTTTTCACAATGGAAGGATTTGTGACAGATATATCTAGCGAAATAACTGACTTTCCTTTTGGAAGAAATTCCTTTGCAATCCAGCCATTCCCGCAGCCGACATCCAAAATAGAATTAACATCTTTCGGAATTCTTGATATAATATATTCACGAACACGTCGTTCATCGTGAGCAGTTTCACCTTTGCTTTTCTCGAAGTAATCAAACTCGACTGCGTCTCTTTTGTAGTGGTCTATGTAATTGAAATTATCCAATTCTGAATCGTTTTGCTTATGAGGGTCAAGAACTCTGTCTAATCCCTGCCTTGCCGGCAGGCAGGTCTCTCTTACAAAGAGAGAGAATAATTGTCAATAAAACTTTATATCATTATTTCTTGTCAGAATGATGATATCAAGTCACAATATTTTATAATCCCTTCTCCTTTTAAGAGAAGGGTTGGGATGAGTTCCAATAGTTATAAAAAATAAAAATTTGTGACCTATTTCTAATAAATCCCTTAAAAATATATCTGAAAGTTACACTCAAAGATATTAAAAAATGCGGGATGTCGGTTATCTAAATTGAATCTTAAAAAGTAATTTGTTACGTTTGAAGTAACAAAACAGGGATCGATAGTTATGAAAGCCATAAAATATTTTACCTGCATTGTTCTCCTCGCACTCACCCCAAGAATTTATTCTCAAATACCTGATACTATCTGGACTAAAACCTTTGGTGGATCGTTAGCTGATATTGGGAACTCTGTTAAGCAGACTAACGATGGTGGTTTTATTGTTACCGGAACTACTAGTTCCTTTGGTGCTGGTGGGCAAGATATTTGGTTAATTAAAACCGATGAAAACGGTGATACACTCTGGACAAAAACTTTTGGTGGAACAGGCAATGACAGAGCCGCAAATGTCGTTCAAACTAATGATAATGGATATGCAGTTTTCGGTACGACTAATTCTTATGGAAATGGCGGGGATGATTTTCTTCTTTGGAAAACTGATTCTTTGGGAAATACTGAATGGTTCAAAACTTATGGTGGGAGTTTTAATGAGATATGTACTGATGGAAAGCAAAC
>JACZKK010000216.1 GCA_014860115.1 Ignavibacteriaceae bacterium | reverse complement strand
CCAAGGGTTTGGCTGTTCGCCAATTAAAGCGGTACGTGAGCTGGGTTCAGAACGTCGTGAGACAGTTCGGTCCCTATCCTATGCGGGCGCAGGATACTTGAGAAGGGTCGCTTCTAGTACGAGAGGACCGAAGTGAACGTACCTCTAGTGTACCAATTGTCACGCCAGTGGCATCGTTGGGTAGCTATGTACGGTTGTGATAAGCGCTGAAAGCATCTAAGCGCGAAGCACGCTTCAAGATTGGGTATCCCTTACGTAAGTAACTTAAGACTCCTCGGAGATTACGAGGTTGATAGGCTGCAGGTGTAAGTTTAGTAATAAATTTAGCTAAGCAGTACTAATAAGTCGTGCGACTTAACCATTTATTTTTATAAACAGGTTATGTTCAAATTCTCTATTGGCTCAAGCTCTTTCAATCTTCTTTTTTTTGTAATGTCATTCTGAATTTATTTCAGAATCTCAATTTAGATTTTGGTGACTATAGCCAGGGTGATACACCTCTTCCCATTCCGAACAGAGAAGTTAAGACCCTGTACGCCGATGGTACTGCATGCGCAGGTGTGTGGGAGAGTAGGTAGTCGCCAATTTTTATTTTAAACCCCGTTCGCTCTGCGTTCGGGGTTTTTTTATTTATACTGCTCTAGTTTTACTCACAAGTTTTTAATTTTATTTTCCCAGGTAATGGTACAAAGTAAGGATGCATGACCCGGGTACTAAATTTAACTGTTTTTAATGATTTAAAGTTTCTTTCATCAGGGGAGGAGATTACAATGCCATTTACGTGATAAACTTCAAAGTTTTTGTCCCATCCGAGATTCACCTGAGTAAACTCGATAGCTATCTTCTTTTCACTTTCTAGTCGTCTTCTAATCTGATCCTCTTTTAGAGTTGTATTTAATAATGTTGTTTGAGATTTTTGAAGAATGAGACTGTCTTGTTCGACAAAATATTCGGATGGAATACCACAAGCTGAATTTATTAGTAGAAAATTATGAGCATATTGAATATTTTTTTCATTTGAGTACCACATATTAATTACGGGAAATAATTTGAGAAATTTATAATCTCTTTTAGCTCCTCTTGATTGCCCAGTTATTAATATAAAATCGACAAATCCACCATACTTGCTTTGATCATTTCTCATAAGTTGGAAAATCATCGGTAAAAAGCTTGCTTGTTTGAATAAATCAAATAAAGCTAATCCGAATAAATTGTTATCAAACTTTTTAGGCTCTATATGGAATTTTATTATTGTTTCTTCCTTATCATAAGTTTTTGAGAATAGGAATGGATTAAGAAACCCGTCTTTAACTTTAATATCATCTAAAATAGTGTTATTAAGTTCCGATAATTGATAGTAATCACCGAAAAAACTAATATTCATTTCTATGTTTTTTCCTCGACCAAGAAATGAAATATTTTTTGTCATTTTATGAAGGAATGGAGCTTTGTCTTTGCTCAAACAAGGTTCTTCATTTATAAAATACATTGTAAAAATATTTAGATTATTATCATGCCAATTGTATTCAGACTCATTTTGTAAAACTAATCTGAGATTATACGGGTCGTCAAATAAATATGTTTCAATAAGATTAGATTCTAGGGAAATAGTTGATGTTAGTGCTAGTTCTGCCTCAGAGGGTTTTTCAATATTATCGAGCTCGTTATAAAACAGAAAATAGATGGTTAACAATACCCCTACAATTGAAGAAAAACCATATACATGATTATGATATTTCCCCCACCAATTCATATGAAGAATTTTGGAAACTTTCTTAATATCCTTTTCTAGAATGTTTGTAATTAATTCATCACTTTTAAACTTATGTCGATTTTTTATCCTCAGTTTTTTAGCGATAATATTCAACTCATCACGCGATTTCAATTCAAGTTCTTTTTTAATTTCTGCAAATTTCATGCAAATACCCAATGAAGGAATAATATTTTGGTTTAAAGTTACGCTTAATTTATAAATGTAGTATGATAAATTATGAATTTGTTCATTAGATAACTTATTTATAAGTATTGAATTGAGATTTCCTTAAGATTGCAAATTAGATTTTAGCTTCTTCTCAATTAAGTGATTTTACTTTAATTTAACCCCGTTCGCTCTGCGTTCGGGGTTTTTAATAGATAATTTTAGATTATGATTATATTTTCTCCCGAAATATTTTTTAGAAATGAACAAAGAAACTAAAACTGAAATCCTCCTGACCTGCTACCACTGCGGTGATGAATGCAAAGACGATTCTATAAGAATCGATGAAAAGCTTTTCTGCTGCAATGGGTGCAAAACTGTTTACGAAATTCTCGATCAGAATAAACTTTGCAACTACTATAACCTTGATCAAAATCCCGGCATCTCACCCAATTTTAATTTCGGTAACAGATTCGATTATCTGGATGATCCATCAACTATTCAAAAGATACTGGACTTTCAGGATGAGAATATCAGTAAAGCTACATTTCACATTCCGCAGATGCATTGCAGTTCCTGCATCTGGCTGCTTGAGAATTTATTCAAACTTAACATCGCCGTCACTCATTCCCAGGTTGATTTTCTAAAAAAAGAATTGAGCGTAACCTTCAACCATAATAAAATCTCTCTGAAGGAATTGGTTAAGCTTCTTACCTCGATTGGATATGAACCTCAGATATTGCTTGAAAGTGTTGAGCAAAAGAATGAGAACAAGTCATCGCAGACTCTACACTTAAGGATAGGTGTCGCAGGTTTCTGTTTTCTGAATGTGATGGTTTTTTCATTTCCTGAGTATCTGGGAATTGATGTTTCCGATTCCTTTCTTAAAGACTTTTTTGTGACTCTCAATTTTATTCTTTCTCTTCCTGTTGTTTTCTTTTCCGGATGGGAATACTTTGGCTCGGCGATAAAAGGTCTGCGCAAGAAAATAATCAATATCGATTTTCCTATCTCACTCGGAATCCTTGCTTTGTTCGGAAGAAGCATTTATGAAGTAGCTTCTCAAACAGGTGCCGGTTATTTCGATTCTCTTACCGGTTTGATTTTCTTGCTGCTGATTGGAAAATTTTTCCAGGAAAAGACTTACTCTTATCTCAACTTTGAAAGAAATTATAAATCATTCTTTCCGTTGTCAGTTACTATTAAAATAGATGGTAAAGAGATGTCGATACCAGTAAACAAACTTATGGTTGGTAACAGAATAATTGTCAGAAAAAATGAAATCATTCCTGCAGATGCAATTTTATTCAATGGTGCCGGAAGAATTGATTACAGTTTTGTTACAGGGGAATCCAAACCTGTCACCAAAGTTTCCGGTGAAATGATTTATGCTGGTGGTAGACAGCTAAGCAGTGCAATTGAGCTGGAAGTAATAAGAGAGGTTTCGCAAAGCTATTTGACACAACTCTGGAACAACGACATCTTTAATAAAAAGACTGAAAGTTTTTTCACCAATTTTTCAAATGTCGTTAGTAAACGATTTACAATATTTGTTTTGCTTACTGCTTTTGTTTCTGTGGGATTTTGGCTTCCTTCAAGTTTTGCAACAGCTATAAATGTTTTCACCGCTGTGTTGATAGTTGCATGTCCCTGTGCAATAGCTCTTTCTGCACCATTCACCTTCGGCAATGCGATGAGGATTTTTGGAAGAAACAAATTTTACCTCCGCAATACATCTGTAATTGAAGACCTTGGGAAGGTTGACTCAATTGTTTTTGATAAGACAGGAACTATAACTCAGCTTGGTAAATCCGATCTTGTTTTTACTGGTACAGTTCTAAATTCATTTCAGCAAAAAATAATCAAGTCACTGGTTCGTAATTCTACACATCCACTTAGTTTGAAAATATATAATTCATTGGAAAGTGATGACTTCTTCCCTGTAACAAAGTTTGATGAAATTCCCGGACTTGGCATCACAGGAGTGGTATATGGAAATACAATCAAAGTTGGATCAAAGGAATATGTAAATCAATCTGCTCACGCTGATGATTTAGCAACTAAAATATTTGTTTCCATAAATGATGAAGTGCTTGGTTTCTTTACTGTGACTAATTCTTATCGCGAGGGAATCGGTGAAGTTGTTAAATCATTGAGTAAACGATTCAAGCTGTCGTTACTATCGGGAGATAATGAAGGAGAAAAATTCAACCTTCTTAAATTTTTTACAACTAAAGATGAATTATTATTCAAACAATCACCGGAAGATAAATTGAACTACGTTAAATCACTTCAATCATCAAACAAAAAAGTGTTGATGGTTGGCGATGGACTGAATGATGCCGGTGCATTAAAGCAAAGTGATGTTGGTATAGCTGTAACAGAAGACATAAGCAGCTTTTCTCCAGCCTGCGATGCAATACTTGATGCTTCTAACCTGAATATGCTTCCAAAGTTTTTGAACTATTCACAATCGGCAATTAAAATAATTTATATTAGTTTTGTTATATCATTTTTATATAATCTTATTGGATTAAGTTTCGCGATACAGGGAATGCTTTCACCACTCATAGCTGCAATATTAATGCCTCTCAGTTCAATTTCGGTTGTATTGTTTGCAACCATTTCAACTAATCTGCTTGCAAAGAGAAGAGGCTTGCTATCTCAGTGATCGTATTATTAATAGGAATAAGTCTTTTAGTTGCTGTTGGATTTCTTGTCGCATTCCTGATTGCGGTTAAAAAAGGTCAGTATAAAGATACTCACACACCTGCGATACGCGTTTTGTTCGACAATGAAACTGAAGAAGAAAAAAAGAAAATAAATAATTCTGAATCCAAATAGAGGAATAGCTTATGCAATTGGAAAAATTCAGTTATGATAATGAGATAGTTCGAAAGTTTACACTTGCCACTGTAATCTGGGGGTTAGTTGGTATGCTCGTCGGAATATTGATTGCAACTCAACTTTTTGTTCCGGCATTAAATTTTAACATACCATTTTTAACCTTTGGAAGAATAAGACCTCTTCATACTAACGCTGTCATATTTGCTTTTGTTGGCAATGCAATTTTTATGGGAATTTATTATTCTTTGCAAAGATTATGTAAGGCCAGGATGTTTAGCGATTTGCTGAGCAACATTCATTTCTGGGGATGGCAATTAATTATTGTAGCCGCAGCAATAACTCTGCCGATGGGAATTTCCACAAGTAAAGAATATGCAGAACTCGAATGGCCGATTGATATTGCAATTGCACTTGTATGGATCGCGTTCGGTATGAATATGTTCGGAACGATTATTAAGAGACGCGAAAAGCATATGTATGTTGCGATCTGGTTTTACATTGCAACCTGGGTTACGGTAACAGTTCTTCACGTGGTAAATTCTATTGAAGTACCGGTTACCTTTCTAAAAAGTTATCCGATTTATGCCGGCGTTCAGGATGCACTTGTGCAGTGGTGGTACGGACATAATGCAGTAGCTTTCTTTTTAACTACTCCTTATCTCGGCTTGATGTATTACTACTTGCCGAAAGCTGCGAACAGACCTGTCTACTCCTACAAGCTTTCAATAGTACACTTCTGGACATTAGTTTTTCTTTACATCTGGGCAGGACCTCATCATCTCCTTTACTCTGCGTTACCTGATTGGGCACAATCACTCGGGACAGTTTTTTCAATTATGTTGATTGCTCCTTCGTGGGGAGGTATGATAAATGGTCTGCTTACACTTCGTGGTGCATGGGATAGAGTAAGAGAAAATCCGATTCTTAAATTCATGGTTGTTGCTGTTACAGCCTATGGCATGGCAACATTTGAAGGTCCGATGCTTTCACTTAAAAATGTAAATGCAATTGCACACTTTACTGATTGGATAATTTCACACGTTCACGTTGGTGCACTTGGCTGGAATGGCTTTTTAACTTTTGGAATTCTTTACTGGCTGGTTCCAAAACTCTGGAAGACAAATCTCTACTCAAAGAAACTTGCAAACTTCCATTTCTGGATCGGCTTTCTCGGAATAGTTTTCTATGCACTCTCAATGTGGTTTGCCGGAATCACTCAATCATTAATGTGGAAGCAATTTACACCGCTTGGAGTTCTTCAGTATCCAAATTTCCTTGAGACAGTATTACAGATCGTTCCAATGTACATAATTAGAATGATTGGCGGCTCGTTGTATTTTGTCGGAATTATTGTGATGGTTTACAATCTTGTTAAAACAGCAAAGCAAGGATCATTCGCAAAAGAAGAACCTGCAGAAGCACCGGCTCTTGAAAAGTTCAAAGACCCGCTTAAGCGTGGAGTAATTCATCGCTGGCTGGAAGGTAAGCCTGCAATATTTCTTGTGCTGACTCTGGTTGTTGTTCTTCTTGCATCAGTCTTTGAGTTTGTGCCGATGTTTCTGATCAAATCTAACGTCCCGACAATTGCATCAGTCAGACCATACACACCGCTGGAACTACAAGGAAGAGATATTTATATCCGTGAAGGCTGCAATAACTGTCACTCTCAGTTAGTCAGACCTTTCAGGAGTGAAACAGAAAGATATGGTGAATACTCAAAAGCAGGTGAATATGTTTATGATCATCCGTTCCTCTGGGGCTCAAAACGGACCGGACCTGATCTTCATCGAATCGGAGGAAAATATCCGAACCTCTGGCATTACTTGCATATGGAAAATCCATCGAGCATGTCGCCGGGTTCTTTGATGCCTTCGTATCCATGGTTGCTAACAAATGATTTGGATATTTCTGCAACTGAATCAAAAATAAATGTTATGCGAAGTATTGGAGTTCCATATCCGGAAGGTTTTGAAAAAGTTGCCAATGATGATCTGCAAAAACAAGCTCAGATTATTGCAATGGATCTTCAGAACACCGGTGCACCTGCTGAACCAAACAAAGAAATAATTGCTTTGATAGCCTACCTCCAAAGACTTGGTACAGATATCAAAGCATCAGGACAGGCGGGTAAGTAATATGTTTAAAGAAGTTTTGCAGTCCATTGAAGGAATTGAATTTTATACTATCGTTTCGATGATAATTCTCATTCTATTTTTTATCGGGATAGTAATCTGGCTATTCAAGGTTGATAAAAAATATATTAAGCATATGAGTGAGCTGCCGCTTAATGAAAATAATAACGAAGTTTCAAATTTTACAGGTGGAACAAAATGAAAAACAGTAAACTCCACAAAACGGCTCTAATTTTTAAATCGCTTTTATCTTTTGCATTAATATTTTTATCTCAAACATTCGCTGCAGGCGAATCTGATTTTCCTCCAAACTATTATGATACTGTTGCACTCATTCTTCTTCTGGTTATTGTTATTACACTTCTCAGCATAATTTATTACGAAGGCAAACCGAAAGTTGTGAAAGAAAAGAAGGCGTCGGTATTCTCTAAAATAAGTCAGATGCTTACTAAATCAACTCCCATCGAGCGTGAAAAGGAAATAATGTTCGATCATGACTTTGATGGAATAAAAGAACTCGACAGCAAAATTCCACCGTGGTTTTCATGGCTTTTCATTATTACGATAATTTTTGCTGCATATTATATGATCGATTATCACGTGATTGGATCAGGTCAGGTCCAGCTGGAAGAATACACTAATGAAGTTCAAGCTGCATCCCTTGAAAGAGAAGCTTTGATTAAATCTGGTGCATTTGTAAATGAGCAAACAGTAACTGTCATTACTGAAGCATCCGGATTGGAAGCAGGCAAAGCAATATATGATTTAAACTGTATCGCCTGCCATGCTGCCGATGGTGGTGGAATTGTTGGTCCAAATTTAACTGATGATTACTGGATACACGGCGGCGGAATCAAAAATGTTTTCAAAGTAATCAAGTATGGCGTTGTTGAAAAAGGAATGATTGCATGGCAGACACAGCTTAATCCAAACCAGATGCAGGAAGTTTCCAGTTATGTATTAAGTTTACACGGAACAACACCTGCATCACCAAAAGCACCTGAAGGAGAAATCTGGGTCGAGGAAAAAGCTGAATAACAATTGACGATGTGCGATTTACGATTTGAGATTTAGGAATTTTTAAAATCTTAGCTATCGAGTAAATAAATGAAGCATATTTATTTTATTAGATCATATACTAATTATTATGATTGTGATTACTAAGAACAGAAAACCGATATATGGATTTTCGGGGACATTGAAGGTTATAAATATTTAGTTGATAATCTTAAAAAGGTAAAAAGATCTAAAAAGAATATCAGACTTCAAGAAATTGATTTTCATTCAAACACTATGAATGTTGTAATTCTTAAGCCAGCATACAATTCAATAAAACAACCGCGCTTAAAATTTGCAGAACGAATAATATTCATTAATGATAAGCCTGAAATGGAGTTAATTATTTTTGGTAATAAAAACGGATATGATTTTTTAATTAATACCTTTAATGATTTTATAAGTGAGGCAAGAGAAATTCTTGAAGATCATTTGCATTTAGATGATCAGACAAATAAAGAAATAGTGAAGAGAAGCATATCACCTAATATTAGGGGTGCTTTTAAAAAATGGGATGAGAAAAAATTGAAATCATACAGATATTTCATTTATGATAATAAAAAGAAGTATTTACCTTATGATTTGAATGAATATAAATTAGTAGAGCCTTATACTGAAATTGATGCAAGAGATAATGTTTATCTAACATTAACGAAAAAGTAACCATAAAACATTATTTTCAACATTATCTCTGTTTTAGTTTGGCAGATTTAAATTTTATAAGTTTTGTTTTTCTATGAATGAAGATAATTTTGAACAAAAACTTTACGATGAAGAAGCCGAAACATTCCGCAATCAATTAGCAACTGTTACTGATGATGGGAAACGTAAATGGGTTTATCCTAAAAAACCTTCCGGAAGATTTCACAGAGCACGAATAGTTGTTTCCGCAACTCTGCTTTTAATTCTCATTCTTACCCCATTCATAAAAGTAAACGGGCAGCCGTTTATGCTTTTTGATTTTCTTAATAGGAAGTTTATTCTGTTTGGAGTTCTCTTTGGTCCCCACGATTTTCATCTGCTTGTAATTGCAATGATTTCGTTGATTGTGTTTGTTGTTCTTTTCACAGCAGTGTTTGGAAGAATTTTCTGCGGATGGGCTTGTCCTCAAACAATTTTTATGGAAATGGTCTTCCGTAAAATTGAATACTGGATTGAAGGCGATTCAAAAGATCAACGTAAACTAAAATCAGCACCTTGGACAGGTGTGAAATTTTTCAAGAAGATTACAAAGCAGATCATTTTTTTTGCAATCGCATTTTTTATCTCAAACATATTTCTCTCATACATCATTGGAATAGATGAACTTCTTAAAATAATTACCGATCCACCATCAGAACATTTGCAGGGATTATTTGCAATCACAGTATTCTCGGGAATATTTTATTTTGTCTTTTCTAACTTCAGAGAGCAAGCGTGTACAATTGTGTGCCCGTACGGAAGATTGCAGGGAGTTTTGCTTGACAGAGATTCTATAGTGATCGCTTATGATAATATTCGCGGTGAACCGAGAAAAAAATATAAGAAGGAAGAAGGCTGGGAAAACCGCGGTGACTGTATTGAATGCTATCAATGTGTTGAAGTTTGTCCAACCGGAATTGATATCCGCAACGGAATTCAGCTTGAATGCGTGAATTGCACTGCCTGCATTGATGCCTGTGATGATATAATGGATAAAATCAAGAGACCAAGAGGATTGATTCGTTATGCTTCACTCAATTCAATTGAGAAACCAATTAGGCCTGGCTCTGACGGAAAAGCAAAATGGAGATTTACTTCACGTGCAATTGGTTATTCTGCTTTATTGACCGTACTAGTTACAGTACTCACCATTCTTCTTGCTAACAGAACGGACTTCAGCGTAACAGTATTAAGAACAGCCGGACTTCTTTATCAGGAACAACCGAATAATATGGTCAGCAACCTTTATGATGTAAATATGGTAAACAAAACTTTTAATGAAATCCCTGTTACATTGGAGCTAGAGAATATTGAAGGTGAATTAAAGCTTGTTGGAAATCAAATTGTGATGGAACCGCAGGGAAATGTTGATGCGAAATTTTTAATTCTTTTACCAAAGGATGAACTAGCAAAGATGAGCACTCCAATTGATATTGGTATTTATAGCGATGATAAGCTAATTAAAAAAGTTACAACATCATTTTTAGCACCGATGAAAAAGAAAGTTGAGGAAGATGAAAAAGATTAGTTGGGGAACCGGAATAGTAATTGGAATAATAGTTTTTGTTGTTATCAGCATTACTATGACCGTGATTTTTATGACGCAGGATGTAGATCTGGTTGCAGATAAATATTATGAAAAATCTCTTAGCTACCAGGAAGAGATAGATAAACAGAGCAGAACAAAATCTCTTGATGAACAAGTGAAGATTAATTTTAATGGAGAGATAATTACAATATCAGTTCCATCTAACTATATCAGCAAGGATATTTCGGGCGAGATTTATTTTTATCGTCCTTCGAATCCAGCACTTGATTTTAAACTACCGTTACAAATTAGTACTAAAGAAAGCCAGATCATACCGGTTGAAAGACTCGAGAAAGGATTCTGGAGATTGAAATTGAACTGGACGATGGATGGGAAAGGGTATTATAATGAAAGAGCAATTACAATTGAGTGAGTCAGGAACTCATCCCCCAGCCCCTTCTCTTAAAAAGAGAAGGGGAGAGAAGACAAATTGAAAACTGAATTATTTGTTTTGTAGAAAATGAGCCTTAATGCCAGAAGGAAATTAGTTGAAGTTGCAAAAGTCGTGTGTAGAGAATTGAGGGAGAATGAAACTGAAGCTGAGAAAATATTATGGAAAGCTATCAGAAACAGAAATTTAAATGGAAAGAAATTTTATAGACAGCAACCAATCTTTCACGATGTTACAGGGAGGGAAACTTTTTTCGTTGCTGACTTTTATTGTTTTACAGATAAATTAATAATTGAGCTTGATGGTAGATATCATCAGTATAAATTAGAAGAAGATAAGCACAGAACGGGAATTTTGAATTTGCTTGGATTGAGAGTCATAAGATTTAGTAATGACGAAGTCATTAATAATATAGGATTTGTATTAAATGAGATAAAAAAGTCCCTCTCTTTTTAAGAGAGGGATTTAGGGTGAGTTCACTTAGTTAAAAATTATGTCACCAGAAATTTACGCAGCGTTTTTAGTTGGATTAGTAGGAAGTTTGCACTGCATCGGAATGTGCGGACCTATAGCCATTGCACTACCTGTTCCTGATTCAAGTAACTTGTCATTTTTCACAGGGAGAATTTTATACAATCTCGGAAGAGTTGTTACTTACGCTTTTCTCGGTGCTATTCTCGGACTTGTCGGAAGTAAAATTGCACTTGCAGGGGCTCAGCAGATTGTTTCTATTGTTCTTGGAGTAGTAATTATCATCGCAGTTCTTCTTCCACAGAAATACAAAAACTATTTTGCTCAGCATCCGGTAATTCAAAAACTTGCGTATCCATTAAAATCAAACATTGGAGTTCTTTTTAAAAAAGGAACCTTCTCAGCATTGTTCCTGATTGGAATACTGAATGGTTTCCTTCCTTGCGGGCTTGTTTATGTTGCATTAGCCGGAGCCATTGCCAGCGGCGATGCAATTTCCGGTGCAGCAGTTATGATTCTTTTTGGACTCGGAACAGTTCCTGCAATGTTCGCCGCTTCTGTGTTTGGTAAATTCATCAACATTGGGATCAGAACTAAAATCAGGAAAGCAGTTCCCGTTCTGGCTATTATACTCGGAATTATTTTTATTTTAAGGGGAATGAATCTTGGAATACCGATGCTAAGTCCGAAAGTTTCTACGCAATCCGAAGTTTCTTCTGAGATGGAATGTCATTGATTCAAGAAGGCTGAGGCGGAGGCGGATGCGGATGCAGAGGCTAGGAATTTAATCCACATTCAATAACTCAATCATTCAATCAATTCCTTCCCATTCATCAATTTTTCCTTTTATTATTTTTTTAATTAGGCTAAGTTTAAACAGTAAAAATTATTTTGGTATTGAAATGAAAAATATTTTCCTGCTTTTTCTAACATTAATTTATTCCCACATTATCTATTCTCAGCAAAGTGATATTACTTATACTGACATTTCCCCTGATGGTAAAAGTATATCTACTTATAAATCCAATGATTCCTATCTAGATGACCAGGTCGTCATATCATCAGATGATATTCCTTATGGCTTAACACCTGATTGGAGTTCAACTTTAGATAGACAAATTGGAGGAATGGCCTGGGGCGATTACGATAATGATGGTGACCTCGATCTTGCGACCGGTTGTTATTTCAGCAATTCATATCCGCCAATTCCTGAATTTGAAGTGTTGATATACAGGAATGACAACGGAATTCTAACCACAACTCCCGCCTGGATTTCCACTGATATGAGATCAACTACAGACGTGAAGTTTGCCGATCTGAATGGGGATGAAAAACCGGAACTGATTGCTGCTAATGGAGACAATTCATTCGTGCCTTCCGTAATCTATTTTAACAGCGAAACCGGATTGAGTAATGCACCCAGCTGGATTTCACAAGACAACAACTGGACTGTGGGTGAAGCTTTATGTGATATTGATGATGATGGCGATCTCGATCTTGCATTTGGCAACCAGGGTAACAGTGTTATTCCCACAAAGCCAATGTGTATTTTCTATAATAATGGGGGGACATTTCAAACAGTTCCAAACTGGCTTTCAGCAGATGAGATGATCACTAATTCTGTTGCATTCGGCGATCTCGATAATCAACAAATCAGATACAAATTTCTTGAATACGTTGGTGATGGAATAAGATATGCGTTTCATCTTCCGTTATATCCGATTTATTCTGTCGATACTGTTTTGGTTGATGATCTCCCGTATTATGAATATTGTTACGATCCGATTGGCGGCTGGCTATCTTTGGGAACAAAACCCGGCTCAGGTATAACCGTTAAAATATCTTATCGATATATTTCTAAAGGTGATCTTGCGGCATCGAAATGGGTTTACTATGAGAGCGGGGTTTATTTTAACAATAATGGTGTGTTGAATACGTTGCCTGGCTGGACTGTCGGGAACACTGAAACTCAAAAAGGAATTGGTTGGGCAGATTTTGATCAGGATGGTTTTAAGGATTTAGCAATTTCAGGAAGCGGAGTTCAAACAGTTATTTATAAAAATGTGAATGGAGTTTTGACCGGTCCTATCTGGACTTCGAACTCAGTCAATCCTTCTGCACAGGAATTAATAACAGGTGATGTTGATAGAGATGGTTACCCTGAACTTGCTGTGGTTCATTTCGGTACTAAAAGAATTGAAATATTTAAAAACCGATCCGGAGTTTTAGATACAACACCAACCTGGCTTTACATTGCCGGATCATCTGCAAACTCAATAGCGTTTGGTGATGTGAATGGAGATGGTGCTCTTGATTTAGCTGTCGGAACTGCTAGATCTCCTGTAGTTGTTTTTATAAATCAATTAACGATTCCGGTTGAGCTAATTTCTTTCACTGCATCTGTAACTGAAAATGATGTTCAGCTAAACTGGAGTACTGCCACAGAAACTAATAACTCGGGATTTGAGATTCAGAAAACCTCACCCTTTCCCTCTCCTTATCAAGGAGAGGGTGGCGAAGCCGGGAGAGGTTGGGAGTCGATTGGTTTTGTGCCTGGTTATGGTACATCGACTGAAAAACATTCTTATTCTTTCAATGATGAAAATCTGGTTGATGGAAATTACCAGTACAGGTTGAAGCAGATTGACTTCGATGGCACAAGCAGTTATTCAGAAATTGTAGAAGTTGAAATTAATTCGCCGGGACAATTTGTACTAGAGCAAAACTATCCTAATCCGTTTAATCCGTCCACAAAAATAAAATATTCAATTCCAGCTGTCATTGTGAACGACCTGAAACAATCTCAACACGTTACCATTTCAGTTTATGATGTTCTCGGAAACGAAGTGGTAACTTTGGTTAACGAAGAAAAACCTGCCGGAGAATATGAAGTGATCTTCGATAGTCATTCCAGCGAAGTCCGGAATCTGCCGAGTGGAATTTATTTCTATAAACTGGAGACAAGTAATTTCGCTGAAGCTAAAAAAATGATTCTGCTACGTTAGTGTGATATTATTATTAACTCTGTTTAAGGAGAAATCTTTATGAAAACATTTATACTTTTTATTATTTCAAGCGCAATATTATCTGCCCAAATCCCGTTTATACAGGATACTATAGCTTACAATAACCGATTCAATAACAGACAATTTGCACAATACAATTCGCAGGGTTTATTAAGATTAACTTACACAAGCGGTTTGGGTACGGTAAGCAGCTATAATGAAATTTATTATGTTGAAGAGGATATCAACGGAGGTTTTTCCACAGTTAATCTGACAAATAACTCTGTTGATGATAATTACTCGACACTGTCGATAGATCAAAATGATATGGTGCATATTGGTTATGAAGCTCGTGACCCTTCAATTTTTCAGGTAATGTATATTCATAATCTTTCAGGATCTTTCTCAACTCCGATTGCAATAACTCAGGGTGGATTAAATAAGGCAACACCTTTCAGTAAAATTGCTTCTGACAGTGTTATGCATTTTGTCTATTACACATACACAAATGGATCAGACAATTGTTATTACAGGAATTATGATTTAAGAACAAGCACTTTAGGAACAGAAATTTTCTTATCTAATGGCGAAGCTTCGGGTGACTTCCAAGCTACTCTAGATATCGATTCAAACAACAAGGTTCATATTGTTATTGTAAGCGGAACTACATTGAGCTCAGGTCCTCTGAAATATTTTAATAATACTTCCGGATCATTCCAGGAAATTCCTACCAGCGTTTCTGTCAGTGTCAGTTATCCAAGAATAAGAGTCGATAATAACGATAAAGTACATATCGTTTACAGGGCTAGTTCAAGGTTGTACTATGTGAATAATATAAGCGGTACTTTTACTGTTCCAGTAGTAATAACACCGACCGGACAATTACCTGCGGGAATCCAATCACTTGAAATTGATGATATGAACAGATTATATACCACATATCAATCAAGTCAGTCTGCTTCTGGAAAAGGATTTTATCTTCTCTTTGCCGAGAACCAGGTTTTTGCTGATACAATTTTAATTGCCGATCTTCCACCTGAATATGTGACAAGAAATTCTTCCCAGATAGTGACAAAAGGCAATGGTGATATTGCGATGTTCTATGCTGAAGGTGATGTAAGAAATGATACAGTGATTTGTGATATCTTTATGAAGAGAGGAAATATTTATGAAATAATTCCGGTTGAGTTAACTTCATTCACTGCTTCAGCAAATGAAAATGATGTTCAGCTAAGCTGGAGTACTGCGACAGAGACTAATAACTATGGATTTGAGATTGAAAGGCAAATAAGCAGTAAGCAATCAGCAGTAAGCAAATGGGAAACTATAGGTTTTATCCCTGGATATGGAACATCGACTGAAAAACATTTTTATTCTTTTAGTGATGAAAATCTAAATCAAGGAAATTACCAGTACAGGTTAAAACAAATTGATTTTGATGGGACAAGTAGTTATTCTGATATTGTTGAAGTTGCAATTCATTTACCAGCTCGATTTGCTCTTGAACAAAACTATCCGAATCCGTTTAATCCATCAACAAAAATTAAATATTCAATTCCGCAATCATCAATAGTTGTGTTGAAAATATTTGATGTACTCGGCAATGAAATAGAAACGTTAGTCAATGAAGAAAAACCTACGGGCACTTTTGAAATTGTATTCGATGCAGGTGATCTTCCAAGCGGCGTTTATTTTTATGAGTTGAAATCGGAATCATTTCTCAAGACGAAAAAAATGTTATTGTTAAAATAAAAAATTATGTAAGTGTAGGGACACAATATATTGTGTCCCTACAATTGTCTAATAAAATTAGCATTCATTCATTCAACCATTCATCAAATTACTAAATCATTTCTGCAATTAGTTATATTTACATTCAATAAATTTTAAATGAGAAAATGCGCACCTGGCTTAAAGTTACAATCGGAATTATAGTTTCGCTGATAATCATCTTCGTTATCGGTGGTTATATATTTTACAATTCTCTCACCGAATCACTTCCTGTTTATGAAGGCGAGTTAAATGCTCTTACACTTAAATCAGAAGTAAAAATTTATTTTGATAGTCTTGCCGTTCCGTACATCATTGCTGAGAGTGATGAAGATGTTTCCTTTGCTCTCGGTTATCTTCACGCAAGGGAAAGAATGTTCTCGATGGATATGATTCGTCGAGCAGGCGAGGGAAGATTGAGTGAAATATTTGGAGTGGAAACTTTACCGTTTGATAAAATGTTTAGAACAGTTGGTTTGAGAAAAACTGCAGAAATGATAAAATCGAAAATGAACCCGGAAGGCTTGAAACTTCTTGAAGCATATTCACGAGGCGTTAATTTCTATATCGAAGAAAAGACAAATGAATACCCGGTTGAGTTTGATGTGCTTGGATATCAACCCGAAGAATGGAAACCTGAACACAGCATAATCGTGATTCGAATGATGGCATGGGAACTGAATCTTGGCTGGTGGACAGATTTATCTTTCACAGAGCTTGTTCAAAAGCTTGGCGAAGAAAAAGTAAAAGAAATTCTGCCTGATTATCCTGAAAATGCACCAACAGTAATTCCGGCAGACATAAAAAAGTTCACACAAATAAATAACAACTTCATAGAAACAGATAAAGCATTCAGAAAATTTATTGGAATGACAGGAACACATCTTGGTTCAAATAACTGGGTTGTCAATTCACAAATGTCAACTTCAGGGAAACCAATAATTGCAAACGATCCTCATCTTGCTTACAGAGCTCCGGGAATCTGGTATGCCGCAATCATCAAATCACCGCAGTGGAATGCTGCTGGCATAACTTTACCGGGTGTTCCGGGAATTGTTATTGGCAAAAATGATAATATTTCCTGGACGTTAACAAACATAATGACTGATGAAACAGATTTTTATTTTGAAACGCTCGATTCATCCCGAACAAAATATTTGCTTGATGGTAATTGGAAGGATTTAATTATTGTTGAAGACACCATTTACACAAAAGATGGGATCAAGGAACCGATTGAAATAAAATATACCCATCGCGGACCGATTGTTTCAAATATTCATCCGTACAATTTTGTTTTCAACGAAGATGAATCGACCTATCCGCCAATCAGTATGCGCTGGCTTGGAAATGAATTCAGTGATGAGATGGATGCTTTTCTGAAAATCAACAAAGCAAAAAACTGGAGTGAATTCAAATCAGCAGCAGAGAAGTTTAACATTCCCGGACAAAATTTTGTTTACGCAGACTTTGAAGGCAATATTGGTTATGTTTTTGGAGGAACGCTTCCAATCAGGCCAAATAATGCTACAACATTTCTATTCGAAGGTTCTGATTCTAAGAATGATTGGAAAGGATTTGTTCCAAGGAACGAACTTCCGTTTCTATTCAATCCTCCTGCGAATTATATAGCATCGGCAAACAACAAAGTAATTAAGGACTTTAAGTATCACATCACAAATCTCTGGGAACCATCTTCTCGCATTGAAAGAATTACTGAACTGCTTCAATCAAAAAGTAAACATTCCGCTGAAGATTATATGAAATATCAGGAAGATTTTTATTCACCTTATGCAAAAAGCATTGTTCCATATATATTGTTCGCGTTTCAGGATGCTGAAGTAAAAGATAAAAATCTTGAAAAATCACTTCAGCTTCTTCGTGAATGGAATTTTGAAATGGATAAATATCTTCACGCACCTGCGATCTTTTTAACTTTCTTTGATAAGCTGATGAAAAATATTTATCTGGATGAGATGGGAGAAGATCTTTTTAATCAGTATGTTTTTCTTGCGAATGTTCCTTACAGAAACATAACAGATCTTTTACAGAATCCATTTTCTGATTGGTATAACGATGTGAAAAAGAACGAGAGAAAAACCAGAGACGATGTTATAAGGGAAAGTATGAATGATGCGCTTGATGAACTTGAAAATAAATTGGGTAAAGATGTTAAAGATTGGCAGTGGGGAAAACTGCACACAGTAACTTTCAAGCACGCATTCAGCGGGGCTTCAGGATTACTCGATGCTGTGATTAATATTGGTCCCCACGAAATTAGCGGTGATGGTACAACAATCTTCAACACAGAATATGCCTTTTCTGAAAGTATAGAGAAGTATCCTTTGTTCCGTCACGATCCTTTTGATTGTGAGCTTGGTCCTTCAATGAGATTCATTTATGATTTTGCAAAGCCGGATGAGTTTTATCTGATTCTGACAACTGGTCAGTCAGGAAATATTTTCAGCGATCATTATAAAGACCAGACAGAACTTTTTCTAAATGGAAAGTATATGAAGATAAGAACAGATACGGAATCTATTGAGACTCCTAAGAACAAACTCTTGAGATTACTTCCGAAATAATTAGCTTCCTATCAATCCACAATTATTATTAACTTTGATTATATTTACATCAATTGATTTGTTCAACAACAAGAGTTTAAATGAAAGTAATTGATCATTTAGAGAAGGCGAAAGAACCTCTTATTAGTTTTGAATTGATTCCACCAAAACGCGGCGGAGATATTACGGATGTCTTACAAGTTATTGATAATATTATAAAATTCAGACCACCGTTTATCGATATTACCAGCCATTCTGCGGAAGTAATTTACGAAGAAACTCCTGATGGAATTAAAAAGAAAGTTAAGAGAAAAAGACCGGGAACACTTGGTATTTGTGCGCTCATTCAGAATAAGTATAACGTGGATGCTGTTCCTCACATCCTTGCAAAAGGTTTTACTCGTGAAGAAACCGAAGATTTTATGATTGAACTGAATTATCTCGGCATTGATAATGTTCTTGCAATCAGAGGAGACGAAAGCGGCTACGATAAACCTATTCCTGTAGGTAAAAGTGCAAATAAAAATGCTCTCGAGCTTGTTGAGCAGATTGTAAGAATGAATAAAGGTATTTATCTTGAAGATTCATTGCTTGATGCAAGACCAACTAAATTTTGTATCGGTGTCGGTGGCTATCCTGAAAAACATTATGAAGCTCCTAACCTGAAAGCAGATGTAAAATTTGCTAAGCAGAAAGTAGATGCCGGAGCTGAATATATAGTTACTCAAATGTTCTACGATAATAAATTTTATTTTGAATATGTTGAAAAGTGCAGAGAGGCTGGTATAAAGGTTCCGATCATACCTGGACTAAAAATATTAACATCAAAAGCTCAGCTTCATTCTATTCCAAAAGATTTTCACGTTACTATTCCTTCAGCGTTGGCAGATGAAGTCGATAGTGGAAAACCAGATGAAGTGCTGAACATTGGTGTTGAGTGGGCTACAAACCAGGTAAGAGAACTTTTAGATGCGAATGTTCCAAGCGTTCATTTTTATATTATGTTAAACTCCAAACCTATAAGCATGGTAATGGAGCGGCTTAAATTATTTAATAAAGTATTTTAGAAAGTTTGACTGATCAAAATGGTTGGAGTAAGAAGACCTGTTGTTAAAAAATTAAGATGGGGAGTTGCGGGCTGCGGCAGATTTACAGAGCACACTTTCGTTCCAACTTTAAAGTTTTTGAGAAGGAGTGCCGTTCAATCTTTCTTCAGTCATAATTTAAAAAGAGCAAAAGAGTTAGCGGAGAAGTCTGGTGCAGCAGGTTACTTTGATAATTATGATGAATTCCTGAAGTCGGATATAGATTGTGTATTTATTGCAAGTGTTAACGCACATCATTATGAGCAGGTAATAAAAGCAGCAGAAGCCGGCAAAAATATTCTGTGTGAAAAACCTCTGTCAATTACAAGCAGACAAGCAGAAGAAATGGTCGAAGCCTGTAAAAGAAATAATGTTTTTCTAGCTGTAAATTATGTCTATCGAATGCATCCACACGCTATAAAGGCAAAAGAATTGATAAAGAATCAAAAGATTGGCAAACTTGTTTCCGTTAGTGTATCCTGTAATGTTGATATTCCACCAAGTAATAATTTCAGATTTAACAAGGAACTTAGCGGCGGTGGTGCATTACGCGATTTGGGAACTCATATGATTGACCTTTTAAGATTTTTCGGCGGAGAAATTACAGAGATCAATGGCTATATGGACAATATCATTTATAATTATGATGTTGAGGATTTTGCATCAGCATTGGTGAAGTTTGAAAATCATAGTTATGGTGCTTTCAATGTCTCGTATAATGCAAGAAAAGCATTTAACAGAATAGAAATCCTCGGTCATACTGGAGCAATAAGCATTGAAAATTTTATTGGAGTTAAGGGAGCCCCTTCAAAATTAACAATTGAGCTTGATAGTGAAGCTAAAAAAAGTTTCAGGAAAAGAGGAAATAAATTTCTCTTTATGATGAGAGCAATTCAGAA
>JACZKK010000215.1 GCA_014860115.1 Ignavibacteriaceae bacterium | reverse complement strand
CATATTGAACAACTTCCTGCAAATCATAATCAGGATATGGAGTAACGAAATCAAAAATTCCCTCGCGATCATGAGTGCCAAACCAGTTTTCCCATCCGGTGTTCCAACCTTCAATCAGCACAGCACCGATATTATTTTTTGATGCAAAGTCAATGTAACGCTTTGCATTTTCAGTTGTTGCGCCGTGTCTTCCACTTTTCATATCCCAGGTGCTTTTGCCAAGATGCATTTCCCACCAAATGCCAACATACTTTGTCGGTTTTATCCACGAGACATATTCCAAAACGTTTGGCTCATTCAGATTCAAAATTGTTCTTGAGCTAACCAAGTCGGTTGCTTTATCAGAAATCAAAATTAATCTCCACGGTGTAATAAAAGGAGTTTTGGTTTTAACTTTTATTCCGGAATCATTTCCAACAAGCTCACTTTGAAAGAGAAAATTTTTCTTATCAACTTTCAACGTCATATCAGCATAGTCTGTAAGATTCGCTTCAAGAATGCTTATGTAAATTCCATCTTCTGACTTCATTGTAACCGGAGTGTTGACGGCGTTTTCGGGAATGAAAGTTTGTGCAAGCGCTTCGTTACCTCTTTTTGAAATAGCATCGATCTCAGAAAACTTTGTAGTGTTGAACAGATGTTCGTAGATATCCCAATCGCCAGGTGTCCACCAACAGGTATGATCTCCGGTTAATTTGAACTGAGTGTTCTCATCAAGTATCACTACATCTTTAAGATTTTCCTGTTTTGGAAATTCAAACCTGAAACCAACACCATCATCAAATACTCTAAACACAATAAAACATCTTCGGCTCTTTTCGCCTTTTTCTTTCAGCTCGACTTTCAGTTCGTTATAATTATTCCTGATAAACCGCTGTTCACCCCAAACAGTTTCCCAGGTTTCATCAAAAGAATTTGTAAATGAACTAACTAATTCCAGATTCTCTTTGAACGATTCAGCATTCTGAAATTCAAATCCGAAATAAGAAACATCAATTACTTTCCGTCCTGAATGGTCAATTGAGTATCCTGCTGTTCCATCTTCTGATAAAAAAAAGCTGACTTTTATATTTCCATCTGGTGATGCAGTTTCAAGTATATCAATTTTGTTCCCACATTGAAAAAAAGCAATACAAGATATTAGAATTAAAAAGAAAAAACTTGCTGAGTAATATTTCATTGAACTAACTCAGATAATTGTCCTAATCAAAATCAAAATTAAAAATTGGAAACACGGGAAGAAATCCACCTTCACCAATAATATTTATCAAACCGAGTTGTAGCCCTTTAAGAGTTGCTGAGTAATTGACTAGTGCCAATTGAAGACCATTAAAATGACCGCCGTGATAGTTCACAGCCCAGCTTGACTGTAAACCCACCGAACTTCCTTTTGAAATATTGACAAAGCCTGCTTGCCATCCTGAAAATCCTCCATCAGTTAAATTTACACCTCCCCACTGTACTCCAAGTTGCGAACCGGTAGTTTGATTTACCAGACCCATATCAAAACCAGTAACGTTTGTATTCTTTGTATAGATAAGATTTAATCGAATTCCATTGACAGATTCACCTTCCGGAACAATCTGGATCGGATTAAAAAGTGAAAGTTGAATGGGGTTCCCTTGTGCAGATATTACTGAACTAAAACTCGTAAAGAGGAGCATAATTAGAAGAACAGATTTCAAAGTATTCATTTTTTTCCTTTCTGAATAATGTGAGTAATTATTTACTAAGTAAAAATATATTTCTTCAAATGATTTTTAATCGTTTATTAATTTAAATCTAATACGCAGCACATCGTTTTTGAAGTCAGAAGAGATTATTTTGAAGATGCCGATTTCTTTTGTGCTGGTAACGTGTAAACCACTGCAGGGGCATGCATCGTAATCACCAATTTTAATAACCCTGACTTTATCTCCGGCGTCTTCGGGTAAACGGGAGAGGTTAAAAATTTTTTGTGCTTCATCTTTTTGATAAAACTCTTCAACCACATTCAAATTCAGCCGAATAACTTCATTTACCTTATCATTTATTATGCTGATCTCTTCTGCAGTTAGATTCCGATCAAAGAAATAATCACATTTTGATTTTTTCTTTTCAATATGATTGCTGAATGATCTGCCACGGTTGAACATTCTTACCATTGTCTGATTGAGAATGTGTTCGGCAGAATGCATCTGCGGATTGTATTGTTTAGTTGATCTTATGTCAGAGTTGATTTCATCATTCATAATAAAGATGCCGAATTGTTTTTCCTTTTAGAGTAAAAATTGATATACTAGCAACACTAAACCACGACAAAAATACTAAAACAAAATGGAACCTCTTTATGAAAAATAGCAATTCAAATTTCTATTACTTATTTCCGGGAATAATAATTACAATTGGCCTGATCTTTTTCACTATAGCAATATTTTTTACCGATAATACCACAAATGCTAGCAGCAACCCATATGAAGATTTTCCACAAGGTTATAAAATAATTTCACCTGAAATACCTAGCTATCTTGAATTTGCCGGCGAAAAAATTCCCACTGAAAATTTTGAAGTTTATGAGAGAATGGAACGGGAATTTCTTTCGAACACTTACTGGCACTCCGCAACTATACTTGCAATAAAAAGAGCCAACAGATGGTTCCCTTTAATTGAACCCATATTAAAAAGGAATAATATTCCTGATGACTTTAAATACTTGGCGGTTGCAGAAAGTAATCTGGAAAATGTAATTTCTCCGGCTGGAGCTACTGGCTTCTGGCAGTTTATGAAGCCTGCAGGTGAAAAGTACGGACTTGAAATAAATTCGCAGGTTGATGAAAGATACGATGTTGAAATGTCAGCCGAAGCGGCGTGTAAATACCTTCGTGATTCTTATGATATGTTTGGAAGCTGGATAGTAGCTGCAGCTTCTTATAATATGGGTCAGGACGGAGTGACAAAACAGAGAGAACGGCAAAAAGCAAAGAATTACTTCAACTTAGTTTTAAATTCGGAAACTTCAAGATTCGTAGCTCGGATAGTCTCCCTAAAATATATTCTTCAAAATCCTGAAAGGTATGGATTTGATATAAAGCCCGAAGACAAATACAAACCACTCGAGTATTCTGAAATAACACTTGATAGTTCGGTTGCTGATCTTGCTGATTATGCAACAAGTTTGGGAGTTAATTACTTTATTCTAAAGATGTACAATCCCTGGCTGCGTGATAATTATTTAAGCAACAATACTAAAAGAGCTTATACAATTAAATTGCCGAAAGAAGGAAGTGTAGAAATTATCAAAGAATGATTTGGGTCATTAATTTATATTGGTTGAGTCGGAAACGAATAAAGCTTAATTTGAAATCACATCAACTGCACCGTTAGCTGTCCCGGGATGCAGCCAAAGAACCAATGAGGTGGTGTCGCCATAAAAGTTTACTATCCAGTCAGCCGTATTAGTTATACTTGTTGTGTCGATTGATTTACTCGGGATGAGGAACATATCAACTTTCCCTCTGGGGTTTGCATTTCTGAAAGCTGTGACATCTCCTCTGGTTAACATTTTTTCTATTACTTGCGGACTATCATCATAAGATGCTGATGTACTGATATTAATCTCTGCGAGCCTACCAAATACTAAACCTAAAATATCTTTAGCTTGTGTATTTTTTACAAAAGTTATCATAGTATTGAAATTAATTGGCGATTTGACAGGATAAGATTTATACGTCGGGATATAAAACTCATTGGCTTGTGCGGAATCAGATTGAACGGCATAAATGAAAGCATTATCAGTTGGCTTTAATAAATCAACTTGACCTTTGGTATTAACGTTTAAACCATAAATGGCCGCTAGTTTTGCATCTCGTGCAAAATTGCTTTTAGCGGTGTTGAGCACTTCACCTAATCTAGATTTACCAGTAATTATAGAGTCTCCAAATTCACTGATTAAATCTTCCGGGTTGCAGGCTACAACAAAAAAAATAAAAAGAACAAAAAGCACAAATTGGTTTTTCATTTTAATATTCATTCTCTCCCGGCTGATCTGATTTAGATATCAAACAATAGAAAAATATACGGGGCTATTTGGGCTCCCATTCAACTCCATCACAAGGGACGTAGTTTTCAGTGGGGTGTTTGTCATATTTAATGCAAAGTACCGCAGATCGGTCAAAATTTTTACAACTAGAGCAAAGTGATGATTCGATTACTTTCTTATTATGTTTTTCGAACCATCTATGGCTAACCATAGCCGGATGAATAATAAGAACATATATGGCAGCTATACTGACCATCCACCAGAGCTGGGCATCCATATGCGATCTCAATATCCACAAAACGGGAATTGTAATTGCCGTCCTGATAATTGTCCAGAAAACTATTGCGCCCAAGTATTAAATAAGTATTGATTAAAAGTATTAATTACAAAATGCTAAAATAATGCCAGTGTTAAAAGCCTAAATTCTTATGCTGAAAAGACTGTTATAATTTCTAATAACAGCCAGAATGCTTGTAAATTTTACATTTAAATATTAATATTGATGGTTACTAAACTAAAGTTTTAGAGTGGTTGGTCTTTGTAAATATTTATAGAGAAAGAAGATAGAGTGAGCGCGGGTGGTTTCGAACCACCGACCCTCTGCTTAAAAGGCAGATGCTCTACCCCTGAGCTACGCGCCCTTTACAAAAAGGAGTGCAAATATAGTAAGTTGATAATTCTAATACAAAATAAAGATTTTAACACATAAAATCGATTGGCGGTAAAAATGGCTTCCCTTAAAAATTCCAAAATTCTTGTCTGTGATGATGACGAAACTTTATGTTATCTACTTAAGGAACAATTACTTGAAGAGGGTCCTGAGGTTGATATCGTTTATGATGGAAAGTTTGCTATTGAAGCAATAAAAAGGACAAATTATGATATTCTTTTACTGGACTTAAATATGCGCGAGATATCCGGAGAAGAAGTTCTGAAATTTGTAAAAGATTACAATGCTTCTTTACAAGTAATTATACTTTCTGCACAAGGAGAAATGAGGAAGGCAATTGATTGTATTAAGTCGGGAGCTTATGATTTTATTACTAAACCTTATGAATTTGAAGATTTACTATTAACAGTAGGCAGAGCGCTTGAGCATAAAGAGCTTCTGGTTAAAACTGAAATTTTAACTAAAGAGATCAGTAAAAAAGGTTCCGAGAATATAATAGGAAATAGTTCTCAGCTAAAAAGAATTCTTAATCTTGCGAACAAAGCAGCCATTTCTGATTCCAATATACTGATTGAAGGAGAAACGGGAACCGGAAAAGAACTTCTGGCTGAATACATTCACAAGCACTCAGCACGAAAAGACAAACCTTTTGTTGTTATCAACTGTGCTTCACTTCCTGATCAGCTTATTGAAAGTGAACTATTTGGGCATGAAAGAGGTGCCTTTACCGATGCAAAAAACACAAAGCAGGGATTAGTTGAAATTGCTCATGGTGGATCTCTTTTTTTGGATGAAATCGGCGAATTGAGTCTTGCTCTTCAACCAAAACTTTTACGATTTTTAGAGAATGGAGAATATAGACGTATTGGTGGCATAACAACGCTAACATCAAACGTACGAGTAATCGGAGCAACTAACCGTAATCTTCTAGAAGAAGCAGATAATAAAAATTTCAGGAAAGATCTGTTATTCAGGTTGAATGTTATCACCCTGACAATTCCTCCGTTAAGAGATCGGAAGGAAGATATATTACTGCTTGCTAATCATTTCATAAAAGAAAAAACACCTATACGATCTCCAAAACACCTCTCACCACAGGCAGAAGAAATACTTTTAGCTTATTCATTCAACGGAAATATCAGAGAGCTGGACCATATCATTGAGAGGGCGCTCATTTTTGCTGAAGGAGATATCATTCAACCGGAGGATCTCAATCTTCCTCAATCCTTCCAAATGCAAACGAAAAAATTTTCAGAGTTTGAACAAGTTGAGGAAATCCTCAGTATGGAAGACCTCGAAAGATGGCACATTAAAAAGGTGCTTGATAAAAACAGGTGGGATAGAACACAAACCGCCAATCAATTGGGTATAAGTCCAAAGACTCTTTATACCAAAATAAAAAAATATGAACTAAGACCTGTCTGACACTAAATGCCCTCGAGCATACTTACTAAATATTCTCCGGAAGTAATTTTAGGGGAAACATACCCGCTTGCAATAGCTGATAGTAAGTTCAAAATAATCTGGTACAATAAAAATTTTAAAAAATTCTTTCCGGCTATTACCAGGCTAAAAGGGTTGGCTTTGTCGAAATTGTTTCTATCTATGGGAATTGAGGCAGATATAAAATTAATATATAACGAGCCTGTTATATTATTCCTTCCAAAAATTAGCCGGAATGTTCGAATTACTCCCATTTTTACCAAAGTAAAGCAGAAAGTTCCTTCCGGGTACAAGCTTGAGCTGCTTGTTCAAGAAGAAGTTGCTCGTGAGGGAAACATTAACAGCAATTTACGACTTCCAGTTGTTGATTTTAGAACTGAACTACAAGAAATTCTGACCCTTATGGTGAAGGAAAGTTCAATTGATAGTTTATCAAACGAGATACTAGTAAAGTCGGTAAATTTAGCCAGCGGTAATTTCGGAATGATTGTATTTTTAAGTGACAGTGTTGGGGCAGAATTTAAGTACTTCGATCCTATTAGAGTAATCAAAAACAAACCCGAGGTTGAAAAAACTGTACGTACAGACTTCAAATTTATTACCAAGTGGCTTGAATTGAATAAAAGTTCTCTTGTCGCCTTTAATGAGATCAACAATCTTGGTTACAACATCACATCAACACTTAATTGTAAAACTATAGTGATCTCCCCTTGTTTTTTTGATAATCATTTAATTGCAACTTTAATTATTGGTAAGCTTAAAAACAGTTTCAGCCAAGATGAAGTTACGCTTGTTGAACAATTTGCCACCCTTTTATCATTTGTAATAAGTAATATAAATACACGGGATTTGAACGCTGCTCTTGAAAGCAGGCTTTTACAAGCTCAAAAGCTTGAAACTATAGGAAAACTTTCCAGTGGAATGGCGCATGATTTTGGGAACCTTTTATCTAGCATTTTTGGAAGCGTTAACTTACTACGAAAAAGAGTCGATCAGAATGAATCTGTTCAAAAGCTGATTGATAATATTGAAAACTGTTCTGTGAGAGCAAGAGATCTTACAAAGGGACTCCTTTCATTTGGCAAACCAACACCTAAAAGAAAAGAACTGGTAAAACCTCATCAACTGTTAAATGAGATTACAAAAATTATAACCCAAACTTTTCCAAAATCAATTACCCTTAAAGAAGATGTAGATGATAAACTATATGACATGGTGGGCAACAGCACTGAAATTTATCAGGTTCTTCTTAACCTATGCGTAAACGCAAAAGAAGCAATTGATAGTAAGGGTGAGATAAAAATCTCCGCTAAGAATATAACCATTGACAAAGAAAATCAGGTTTATTTCCCGCTTCTGAATATTGGTGATTATGTTAGATTTTCTGTGCAGGACAATGGTGGTGGAATCGAAGAGAAAAATTTGACAAAAATATTTGACCCTTATTTTTCTACTAAGTCAAAGGACACGGGCTCCGGATTGGGTTTGTATGTTAGTTATGGAATTATAAAAGCACATAATGGCTACATTGATGTATCAAGCAAATCAGGTGTCGGAACTACTTTTAATATTTACATTCCATCTTTTGAACCTCCCAAAGAAATAAAAGCTGAGCCGAGTGAGAAAATTATTTTGCTCGCAGATGATGAACTTATGCTTGGAGATCTTCTTGCAGAACTTCTTGAAACGAATGGCTATTCAGTAATAAAAGTAACTTCCGGCAAAGAAGTTCTAAGAATTCTTACGGAAGAAATTAAAGTTGATCTTGCGATAATTGATTATAATATGCCGGAGATGACCGGGCTGGATACAATTGCTGAGATAAGAAAATTAAATCTGAATATTCCTATCATATTATCTTCGGGAAGTATGTGGGTTGAAGATGATTCTGAACTTTTAAAATACCATATCAACAGTCAAATACAAAAACCTTACGAGTTCGAAACGATGTTGTCTACAATACAGAAACTCATTTAGCTTCTTCCTCATCTACTTTAATCATTTTTATGCTTTTTGTATAATCAGACAATATCGGTTCTTTGACTGCAATTAATTGGTTTAGTACTTCTGTAATTTCCTTAATAGCTATATCAACATAGTTGATTCGGTTTAAAATTGCTTCCTTCGAAATCTCTTCTTTTTTAAGTTCTCTCTTAATTGCTGCAGAAGAAAGGCTAAGCAGGGTAAGCGGCTGCTTTATTTTATGATTTGCTGTTACAACTGTAGCAACATAGGTTGCTCGCTTTTCAATATTCAATAGAAGTTTATTTGCTTCTGAAAGTTTTAGCGCCGACTTAACCCGTGCAAATAATTCCACTCTGTTAAATGGTTTTTTAATATAATCAAAAGCTCCTGCTTCAAGTCCTTCTTTTGTATCTTCTGAACCCGCTTTTGCTGTAACCAGAATAATTGGAATGTGTTTTGTCTTTTCATCATTGGTGAGAATTTTACACACTTCAAATCCGGTTATGTCAGGCATCATCACATCAAGAAGAATGAGGTCGGGTAGGTGCGTGTAGGCTTTCTCAATTCCACTATTACCGTCATATGCAATAATTACTTCATAACCTTCATTCTCAAGCCGATCTTGCAGTATGAATACATTTTCAGGCAGATCATCAATAACAAGAATCTTTTTCATATTAGCTTGTCTTTAACTGGGAGATCAGTTTCTGTATTTTGAAAGACATAATGGTGGGATTAACCGGTTTGGGTATGTAATCAGAGAATCCTTGTTTTAAGACAATGTCTTTATCATCTTTCATTGCCTTTGCTGTAACCGCGAAGACAGGTATATCGGACCATTTTTTATTTAGCTTGATATGCTTTATCGTTTGGAAACCATCCATTTCGGGCATCATTATATCCAGCAGAATCAAATCAAAAGTTTTTTGTTCTAAAATAGCTAGACATTCTTTTCCACTTTTTGCAAGAACCGTATTACAATTGCATGCCTGAACTATCTCATCTAAAGTGTAGAGTGTGTCCGAATCATCATCAACAATTAAGACATCTGCGCTAAATTGTTTCTCGATTAAATCATTGTTGCCATTCTTACTCTTACCATTTATAACGGGTATCATATTAATCATTTTCTGCTGGGAATTAGCTAAATAAGTTTGCTGCATTTCAATACGATTTCTGACTACTTTAAAAATATTAAGCGGGTGTTCTTTGGTTTTTACAGCAATGTTTTCAACAATATTATTCAAAGATGTTTTTTCGTCCTCGGTAATATCTTTTGCTGTGCTGATTATAATTGGTATATGCCTGGTCTTTATGTTGGATTTAAGTTTGTACGAGAGAGTAATCCCATCAATCTTTGGCATCATAATATCTATTACGATTAAGTCAGGCTGCACTTCAGCTATTTTACTAAACGCATACTCGCTCTCCCTGATATATTCAATTCTGATATTTTCCGAAGAAAATTCTTCCTTAAACTTTTCAAATTCAAGTTCGTCATCATCAACAACTACTATTTTTTGTATGGGTTTATTGGCTAGATTTTCAAGCTTAGAAAATGCCGAGAGTAATTTCTCTGAGGATATCGGTTTTATAAAGTATTCAAATGCACCTAGTTCATAGCCTAAATTTTTGTCTCCCACTATTGATGCCATTATTACCGGAATATCTTTGGTTTTTGGTTCATCCTTCAGCTCTTTTAGAATGCTCCAGCCATCTTTGCCGGGCAGCATCACATCAAGTGTAATTGCAAACGGCTGATTTTCAATAGCCATCTGTATGCCTTTGTCACCATCTTCAGCAAAGATTACGTCATAACCTTTGGAAAGTAAATACTGACCGATTGTATATCTGACCTCTTCGTCGTCATCAATAACAAGGATTGGATTCTTTCTGTTTTTTATAAGAGTATGGATATCTATCTTACTCTGAAGTTCAGGCACTTTAGTGTCAACGAACCTCATTGGAATTGAAAATGTAAATGTGGATCCCTGATTAACCTGGCTGCTCACCGAGATACTACCACCAAGCAAATCTGAGATTTTTTTTGATATGGCTAATCCAAGACCTGTTCCACTGTATTTTCTTGTTGTTGAACCGTCGGCTTGTCTAAACTCTTCAAAAATTAATTTCTTATCATTCTCCGAAATACCAATTCCAGTATCAATTACTTCAAAGTTCAACAAATCATCATCAGATGAAATTCGTAATGTCACGCTACCTTCATCAGTAAACTTAACTGCATTTCCAAGAAGGTTTATTAATACTTGCGTAACCTTGCCACGATCGGTATTGATAAGCATTCGTGTATCTATATTCCTGGTAACCTGAAATCCTATACTCTTCTTATTTAAAAGAGGTGTGATTGATGCAGAAACTTCTTCGATCACTTCATCGAGAATCACATCTTCATATCTTATTTCCATCTTTCCGGCTTCTATTTTTGAAAGATCAAGGATATCATTGATCAAATTCATAAGCCGTTTACCGCTGTTCAAAACAACTTCGAGGCGTTCCCTGTTTTTATCTTCAAGATTAGCTTTTTCAAGAATCAACTCAGTTAGTCCGAGAATTGAATTCATCGGGGTTCTAAGTTCGTGAGACATACTTGCCAGGAATTGTGACTTAATTCGTGTTGATTCCTCGGCTTTCTCTTTTTGTCTCTCAAGCTCTTCAGCCTGCTCTTTTAAATCGTTATGCAATTTAATCAGCGTATCGTTTTGTTGTTTAATCTGGATATTCTGTTTCTGGTATTCCTCGTTTAATTTTTTAAGTTCAGCAACAAAATTTTCCATCTGAACAAGGGCTTTAGAATTTGTAATTCCGATTGCAAGCTGATCTTTAATTTTATCAAGATATTCAATTACTTCTTCACTGGGTTTATTAATTGAACCAAGCTCGAGCAGTGCTGTAATTTTGTTATTGTAAATAATCGGCTGCAGAAGCAGATGTTTTATTTTTATCTCCATCAAACCCGAAGAAACAATTGGTAAGTACTCCTCAGAAAACAGCTCTAGCTTTTCTTTTGTTTTAATCACACGTTTATGTAAATCAAATTCCTCAGACTGCTTACTTGTTTTGAAATCAAAACCATACGAGCTAATGAGAGTGATCTCTCCATCGTCTACAGTGTAAAGACCACCAATAATAAATCCGCCGATATTAATAATTTTAATTAGGGCGGCATCTGATATTTCTCTAAGTGTTGGATTCTGGTTTATCAGCGTTATGAATTCAGAATATTCACTTTTTGCTTTTTCTTTCTTATCTAATTCATCAAGCATTTTGTTGAATGCAAGTCCGAGTCTGCCGATTTCATCTTTGCTTTTAATATGAATTCTATGCTTGAAATTACCAGAATAGGTTTGTTCAGTTGCTTTTCCCAATTCGGAAATCTGTTTTCTCAGTTTATCCGTAAATACGAAAGTAAATATTAGTGATAAGGCAATACCAACAAGTCCCACTATTATAAAAATATTTCTGAGAGTTGTCCGGAGTTCGCCCGTCTCACCAAATGATGTGAATATCAGAAAATACAATTTGCTTTGATTATTAAAAGAAAGAGTTGGTTTGAAAACCGCAGCTATGATATCTGTTGATTCTGAGCCATCGCTATAAATTTCAAAATTATTCTTATCCTTTAAATAATCATTTGCTTTAGTAAGCAGGTACAGAAACTTCTGGTTTTGTGCTGGGTTTGATAGATCTGATAGCGCGCCATTCCATACAATGGCAACTTCTGAATTTATTTTTTGCGAAAGCTCATTAAGCAGTGCAGAGGTAATCACTCTACCAAAGTAAAAACTCTCATCATTATCTCTTTTAACCTCTTGCACCAGAGCATATGGATTATAGTTTAGAAACTCTTCCCATGTGATTGCTCTATTTGGCAGATATACATTCTTGTTAACTGCTATTTTGCTAATATCCCCGGATGAACTATCGAATTGCAGAATAAAATCGATGTTTGTGGATTTCAAGTTATTTGTTTTAAGAATAGTCTCTATTTCAACTGAAGAAAATTCTAAAAACTCGTCCTCAAATTCAATGATTTTTGATCTTAAAGCATAATTAAAGTTGTTCGTGGCACTAACGATTTGTCGGGATTGCTGTGAGATTAAAACATTATACATTACCGAATAAAAGGCGAACACTGAGGCACTTATTATCAAAGCAACTATGATAAAGTTAATGAGTAGAATTCTAAGGCTGATCCTCATAATTTGGATCTCCGCCTAATTGCTACTTTGAAGGACTTTCCTGATCGTAATCAGTAGCTCGTCAAAGTCATAAGGTTTGCTGATAAAATCTGTGGCGCCTAATCTTGCAGATTCAATTGCACTTTTTACATCTGCATAAGCTGTTAGAACTATTACTTTGGGGTAGGAGTTATTATGATTATTAATCCTCTGTAGTACGTCAAAACCATTTGTGCCGGGCATCTTTAAATCAAGGAGAAGAAGGTCAACCTTTCTGGTTTCTAAAGTTTTTGCAACTTCTTCTCCGTTTGTTAAATAGCTGGTTTTATATCCAATAGTATTTAATTCCTCAGAGAGAACCGTGCAAAGATTAATATCATCATCTACTATAAGAATTGATTCCATTTTTAAGGTGTCTCTTCACTTTGACCTTCGAATTGATAATACTTAATCCGGTTTCTACCTTGATCCATTTCTTTTCTTAAAACGTTTTCCCATTGTGGATTTTCAAATCTATCCTGCAGTGTTGGAATAAGCTCGGTCTTTAAGAGTATAACAAGTTCCTTCTTCCTGACTATTGTTTGATCGTAACCAGTTAAATATCTGATACCAAATACCCACCATGGAAGATCTTTAAGAAATGGAATGCCATTACGAGTTACTGCTTCTTCATTTAAGAATAATCCGCCGATAGCAGTTTCTTCACCATCAAGCATCAGAACCTGAGTCGAGGCAGTTGTTTTTCTTATCTCAGTAGTCAGCTCAGAGGTCTGAAATGAACTTCGTTCAACGGCTATATTCAATAAAGCATAATCTAATCCACCTTCTTTATGAATGTAAGGTGTTACTATTATAATGGTTCCTGTAGGGAAAAATCGTTCTGTAGTATTTCCGGCAAAGTCACGTGTTCTTACTGAAAAGTCCGAACCTATCTGAATTTTTCCTTCGTTTCTGTCTCTAACAACTATACTTGGGTTCGAAATAATTTCACCAATACCATTCTCTTCAAAAAATTTGAAAACAGCAGTAGCCTGTCCAAAGAAATCACCAATCCTGAAATCAGAAGTAACACCAAGTTTAAACTCTGGTTGAAGGCCTTGCTGTTGCTGACCACCACCACTCTCTTGGTCTACTTCTGTCTCGCCTCTAAGAACGCCTGCTAGATTTGTCTGCTCTCCGGATAACAAAAACCTCCAGTCAAAGCCAACTTTTCTTGCCTCCTGAACATCTATTTCACAGAAAACTGCTGATATTCTAACTTCGCGTTGTGTTAATGGTGCATAAGTTTCAGGTGATTGCTCAAATGCCGGTCCTTCTTTTGATTTAACTATGATAACATCTTCTTTCATTTCATACTGCAGTCCTGCAAAATTAACTATCATTAATAACGCTTTATCATAAGGCATATTTGTGATTTCAATACCTATGGGTTCCTGCCGGGTTGCTGTTGAGACAATTCTCCTTCCCGAAACGCTTTCACTAACCTTACTTAATAACTCTATCGCCTGATCGAAGGGAAGTGTTTCAGACATTGTTACTAATTCGTCAGGATTTTGATAAGTTTTAAATTGGCGCTCCCAGTACTGCTGTGAGTATGCCGAAAGGACGAAGATGAATGATAATACCAGATAAGTAATTATGTTTTTCATTTTAGTTCTCTTAGTTTTTACTTGTATATTTATCTAATTCTAAAGTTACTTTTTCTATAATTCCACCTTTATTCAGTATGAAGCTGACAGTGTTACTATCATAGTCTATTTTGGTTAAATAACCGAGGTAGACTTGTTCTCCTTCCCAAACCAAATAAGTGTTTCCCTTTGTATCTGCAACAAAAGCTCCTTCTGGAATCAAAGCTAACAATTTGGCTCCCTGAACATCCAGGAGGTTGTCTACATTAGGTGGTATTTCATTTCTAATTAACGGATAGAAGGCGTCATAAAGCGGGCCAGTAGTCAGTTGGTTTTCCATCATAGCTACAGCTGCAAATCTGCTGTCTGCAGAATAATAAACCTGTGCAGTCATATCAAAACTAACCAGGAATAAGGGAACTCCTTCTTTGTCTGTTCTGATAAGATTTCCAAGATTAAGCTGGCTAACCTTTTTTAATTCCTTGCTTTGCTCAATTGCATATATCATGCTATAAACTTCATTAAAATATCCGCTCCCTGAAAGTTTATATTGATGAACAAAGAATTCTTTGTCTTTTATCTGATCCAGGTATTCCACATTCACCTGTGTGTATTGTGAGAAATTAGCAACGATGCTATTAACAAAGTTGTAGAACTTAATTGACGCAATGTTTTGAGGTATATTAAACTTCCTGGCCGATAATATAGAGTCAAGTTCGGCTGAACGCCTTTCAAGTGCCAGATAACGTGCGTTCAATTCCTCAGGATCATAAACGTTTGCATTGAGTTCAGCAAGTTTTTCTTGTCTCTCGTTAATCGCACTGCGCTGGAATCCAAACAAGTAAATTCCCCCAATAATCAGTATGATTATCAGCAAGGCAAGTAAACCGAGAGTGCTTCTTAATTTCTTATTCATTTTGGTTCTGCTGATTTGAAGTGTTGAAATTTAAATTAAACTTGTATGCGCTTTTTTCCCGCAACTCTTCATATGTCATGCTTTTCAATAAAGCATTTTCAATTGAAGAGGCAAAATCAGTAAGTGTGCCTCTGGAAAGTGAATAACCTTCAGTAGCAACGGCTCTTCCATCGTTGGATGAAAGTTTTGATACCCAGAGATTGTTATTCTTTCCACAAAAATCTGAAACTTTAGAGATAACATTTTTCCAGACACCTGCACCGGCTGTTGCCGAATCTAAAATGGCCTGCGTCTGATCGAAGCTGCTTATTTTACCTTCAATGTTGGCGATTCTACTTAAAATTTCCTGGTTCTGTCTTAACAATATTGTTTTCTGCGCTATTTCATTATCGAGTTCTTTCATATCGTCGTTATTTTTCAATACTTGTTGTGTAATAAAAAATGCGGCTATGAAAAGCAGGGGTAGAATTGCGTAACTGTGCCAGGAAAATTGAAATGCTTTTTGATCTTCCTTAATACTCTTCGGTAGAATATGAAGCCCTTGATGTTCTTTGTTAAGTTCATCAAAATAATCAGTTGCAATTGCAACCGGTACACTAAACATTGAGAATTTTTCCCTGGTCTCTTCATCTAATGCGGATAAATCAACATCATCAAATTCAAGCCGGCTAACATTTGCTTCCGGAAATGTTCCGTAAAATGAAAGTATTAAATTTTCCGAATCATCTTCACCGCATACTACAATATTATCAAGAGATGAAATACCTCCATTTTCCATTTCAAGCAGTATCTTAGAAAAATAAACATCATATGTATGAAGATTTTGTGTTCCGATGTCAAGGGTCGTCCCAATATGCTTTAGTCTTCGTCCCTGAAGAAATATCAACTTGCTGTATTCTTTGCCTATATAAACGATAAGGGAATGATCATCCGGGAAAAACTTTTTTCTCTTTGCGACATAATATGCTAGGGACACATCAGCGCTTTTAATCGTTGGTATTTTTAAGCTTCTCTTGCCCCTCTGCCTAGCTAAAGAATTAACAAGATCAACACATCTTACATCGCCAGTCACAAAAACAGACAACAAAGCTTTATCAGAGAGCTCTATATAATCAATGCTTTCTTTGTCAACACTAATGTTTTTTGACTCGAGTATATCATGTATGATTTCTTGTTTTAATTTTTGAGGTTTGGGAGCTCTGGCCCCTTCAAAGACATGATAATAAATAGCAGGTTCAGTTAGTGCGGGAATAAAGCTATACTTAGCTAAATTAAATCCCTTTAGAGCACTGCTAATTTCAGAAATGCTTGAAGTGTCAAGATCACTTTTTATAGAGGTTGACTCTTCTAAACCTTCTACATCAAGTGTCTCGCCTTCTATCCGAAAGCCGCTTACATTTTCTTCCATTTGAGCAGAAGATTTTATGAGACTAACTGAAGCTGTTTTTAGAACGGAAGGTTTTCTTCCTTCGCTTTCTTTTTCAATAACAGCAAGTTTAGTGTCATTTCCTTCGCAATAAATACAAATTAATTGTTTCATTTTGCAGACAATAATTGGTTGATTCTAGTTTTATTATTTGAATAGGTAATCGCTGTTTCCAACGATATCCGCTTCTGGTCGTAAAGTCGTTTTAGATCCTGTTCCATTGTTATCATTCCCAGTTGCCCCCCTTGATTTATCATCATATAAATTTCACCAAGGTTATTATTTTTTATGGCCGCTTTTACACTGGGTGTAATGACCAAAACTTCCTTAGCAAGAGCTCGTTTACCATCAAGGCTGGGAACTAATTTTTGTGAAATTACAGAAACGAGTGTATCTGCAAGTCTATTACGAACTCTCTCCTGTTCTACAGGATTTACTTCCGCAATTATTCTTTCAAGAGATTCAGTTGCTGATGAAGTATGAAGTGTTGAAAAAACTTTATGCCCCGTATCGGTTACTTCAAGAGCTGCCATTATGGTGTCGGGGTCTCTCATTTCACCTATTATTATTATATCCGGATCTTGTCTTAATGATTGAACCACACCTTCTTTAAATGAAAGAACATCTCTTCCAACTTCTCTATGCTTGATCATACAAAAATTTGAAGTGTGTACATACTCAATAGGTGCGGCAATAATAATTACGTGTGCGGGATCAAACTTATTATGATGATCAACAATAGAGTCTAATGTTGTTGACTTACCGGAGCCGGTAATTCCCGTAATTAATGTCAACCCAAACTTTATGTAATTGTGGCTAAGATATTTTATGGTGCTGGGGTGAAATTCTAATGAGGATAAAGGTCTAACAGATGTATTAATTGCTCTGATGCTGCATGCTAAAGTATCCAGATCAAAGTATGCATCTGCTCTGAACCTTACATTTATTTTTCTACGTTCGTAGAAATAAGTGTAACTGAAATCAAGGTTCCTGGTAGTTGCAATGTATTTTTTCTGATTACTGTTGAAAAGGTTAATAATGATCAGCGCGGCTTCATCTTCTGTAAATTGTGGAAGGTCTTTCACTCTTTCAAGTTTCCCGTGTATCCTCATCCATATATACCCTTCGTTTCCATGACCACCAATCTCAATATCTGAAGCATCTCTTTCAATCATCGAGGTGAGTACTTTGTTTACAAATTTCCTTAAAAGAACTTTATCTTCATCTTTGATCTTGCTGCTATTTTCTAAAATATAACCAACTCTATCAGGACCGAAAAGTGACTCGGGGATTGATGCAACAAAATCTGATAGTATTCTTTTTTCTTCTGTAATAACCAAAATTAAACTTTCTTTAATTTTTTAATCATTATCTAATTTTAAGTCTTTTACATTTTTTGTTCCAAGAAAAAGTCGATTGTAAATAATCGTTACTTTAATTAAAAAGATTAACTATTTACAATATATGAAATTGTAACAAATTGTAAAATATTTTAACTGAAAATTTAACTCAACCTGGTAAGTAAAACTTACCACCAATTTTAACTGGACTATTCTTCCATTGTCGAAGAGAGTACCTCTTCAATGGTAGTTATGCCCAGTTTGACTTTGTCAAGACCGGAGTCTCTCAAACTTAAAGTTCCGTCTTTCTTCGCCTGGATTCTTAAGGCTTCTTCATCAACATCTTCTCCTGAACGAACAATTAGCTGCCTGACCTCTTTAGTAAAATAAAGTGCTTCGTGAATTGCCATTCTTCCTTTGTAACCTGTGTTATTACATTCTTCGCATCCAACAGCACGATATAAATCTATACTTTTCCATTCATCTATATTCATTCCTGCTGCTTCCATTATAGTGCTGTCAAAGTTTGCATCTTTCTTTTTACATTTTGTACATAGCTTACGAATCAATCTCTGTGCCACTATGAGATTAATTGCATAGGCTATCAGAAAAGGTTCTATCCCCATTTTAAAAAGTCTGGCGACAGCACTTGGCGCGTCATTAGTGTGTAAAGTAGAAAATGTAAGGTGACCTGTGTTAGCAAGTTTTATAGCTGTCTCTGCCGTTTCCTTATCTCTCATCTCACCTACTAATACAATGTCCGGATCGTGACGAAGAATAGATCTTATCGCCTGTTCAAAATTCATTTTGTATCCAATCTTTAACTGACGAGCTCCTTCTATTACATACTCCACCGGGTCTTCTACTGTGAGTACATTTACTTCAGGATTTATAACCTGATAAAGTGCTGCGACCAGTGTAGTACTTTTACCACTTCCGGTAGGACCTGTGAGAATTACCATTCCTTGCGGTTGATTAATAGCTTTAACAAAATTTTGCCGGGCGATGCCTGTCAATCCCAACTTATCAAGATCTCTGATGACTTTTCTGTCATCGAGAATTCTTATGACAATACTTTCAAATTTATTTTTTAATTCTGTACCTACCATTGGTAAGACCGAAACTCTGAACCTGATAACATAACCATCTATTTCTCTCTGAATAAAACCATCCTGTGCCATTTCACGCTCAAACCTGTCCATACCTTTTCCACGGTCCTTAACCACTGCTATTACAGCCTCCGGAAGAGTATTCTCCTGAACATGCCATAAACGTAATGATCCATCAATTCGCATGTAAACATCTGTGCGGTGACCGCTGCAAGGAATGAAATGAATATCACTGGCGCCCTTACGAACAGCTTCCACCAGTGCACCTTCGACAAGGTTTATCAGTGCACTTTTATTTATCTCCGCATCAAGTTCTTCTTCATCCAGATCTCCTTCTTTGTCTTCAGTTGGAATAAAACTTTCATCATCGTCTGATATTGCTTTAAGGTATAAGTTTTCCGGGGGCAGAATTTTTTCAACCAAAGTTTCATAATCTTTTTTCTTGATAAAGATTACTTCATACCTTTGTGCATTAAGACCAAAGGCAACCTTAGGAATGTTTCTGTCGGTAGGATCAATCGCAGCAATTATCAACTTATCCTTTTGGCGCTCATCGTACATAAATGGAATGATCTTATGCCTGAGCATTATATCCTTAAGCTCATCTCCTGAGCCTTCAATAATTTTGCGAATGGCATCCAGACGATCAGCAGGTATCTCATAAGAGTCTATATCTAACTCACGGAAAGCATAAAGTATCGCAACCTCTCTGAAGATCACATCGTGATCATAACTAAATTCATCTACAAGTATCTGAGCAAGATTACGTCTTAATTTATTGCGATCATTCAGTTTTGCATTTAACGCTTTCTCTAGAGTGATCTGGTCAATTATCCCCTTCTTAAAAAGGAGGTAACCGATTTTATCTGTCATTTCCAAGTTAGTCTCAATCACTTATCTGCCCATTCCTCTTGTTTATTTGACACCTGGTGTTTTTGGTCTTACCGTTGCAGTTTCTGCTGATACCAGAGTTAATGCAATCATAATAATCATTATTATCATCGCAATAGTTACCTGAATTATTTCAATTAAGTTTTTCAAACGATAAACCGTTTCGCTCTCATAATAATTTGCTAATTGTAGTGCTGTGTTTTTTATAGTTCCGGATTCTTCACCTGAGTGAATACGTGAAAGCGCAGTTTCTGTGAATACTCCGGAAGCTTCAAATGCATCTGATACTCCGACGCCCTTTTTCAACATAAGGGGAATTGCTACGGTTTTTATTCTTTCCTCAAAATAAGAATTGCCCGTTGCTTCGGCTGCTATTCTTATCGGCTCAATGCTTTCTGCTGACCCATGATAGAGAGTATAAAACACCCGACAGAACACCTCGATTAATGTTTTGTGAATCAGAGAACCAATTACAGGTAGTCTTAACAAGTATTGATCAAAAAGAAGCTTGCCCTTTTTTGTCCTGACAAATTGGAATAAGGCAATCGGTGGTATAAACATCACCCCAGCGATCAGCCAGGGATTTCCCACTAAAAAATCACTCATCTTCAATGTGAATGCTGTCATTGGTGGCAATTCTATTCCAAACCTAACAAATAGTTTTGCCGTTTCCGGAAAGATGTAGCCCACATAAAACATAACTGCCAAAAAAAGTACAAATAGAGTGACCAAAGGAGTTATTAGTGCGCTTCTTAAACTTTTCCTGAACTCTTGTCTTCTCTCTAGGAATTTTGCAGTCGCTTTATATATTTCAGCCATGTTACCACTCTTAGAAGCAAGACCAAGCATGTAGGCCGTAAATTTTCCAAATATATGTTGATATTTTAGGAATGTTGCTTCAGAATCTGCACCCTTACGTAAATCATTATTAATCTCTTTTAAAGTATTTCGCAGAGTAGCATTTTGAGTATCATTAATAAGTAATGTGAGTATTTCCCCATAGGACAGTTTTTGCTCAAGAAGTTCTGCACTGATTTTTACATAAGTTACTATCTCTGAGTGCGGGGGCTTCGACTGAAAATCAAGCAACTTTTTATTTATTGACAAAACTTTGTATCCAAGCCTTGCTAAAGCTTCTTCAACTTCTTTTTTGCTAAAGGCTTTTTGTTCACCTCTAACAGGTTTTTCTTTTCCTTTACGTACGCGGTATAAATAGGTAGATTTTTTTTGAACTTCACTAAGCTTTAGCTTATTCTTTTCAGCCAGCTTCTGAATCTTTTTCTTCCCCTCTGCAGTTGTATTAGCAGTAACAGTACCTGTTATTGTCTGCCCGTTTAATTTTTGTGCAGTAAATTTGTACTCAACCATTTATTACTCGTTATTGATTATTTGAAAAGTTTTATAGTTGCCGTCAAATTTGGTTCCGAAATTTCTTTTGAATTTTTAAGCAAATACTTGCTTTTCTCTTGCGTTTATTTAATAAATTCAAGTAATAAAGAAGCAACAGAGTAAAAAATACTTTTAGCCTCTACATGCCTGGACAGCAGGACAATCGCTTCTCCGAATGTTTTTTTATTTGCCAGATATAATAAAGTGTGTTATAAATTATTAAAAGTGAGGCTCGCCTTTTAGGTGAACCTCACCTGCTTGAGAAGATTCTTTGCACGAGTGGTTCTGATCTGTAAGTTAAATTTCACTTTTTAAAATAAAAAAGGCTGCAATATTTACTACTGCAGCCTATCTAGAATTACTTTTACTCTTACGAGTAAAACTTAAGTGATTTTATTACTGAATTACTGTAATAATTTCAAGTGGGGTAACAGTTGTTATAACATCCCAGTCGTACTCTGCTGTCAAAGGTGATCCTGTGATAGTAATTTCCTGAGCTCCGGGAGTTAATACATACGTACCATTAGCAGTTTCTTCTAAACTTGCTGGTATTGCCCAAGCTACTCCATTGGCTCCACCGGTGCCATCGAATGAATTTGCGCCACCACCCATTGAGCCTGGCTTTTTGTAATGCTGCTGTGCCATTGCACCTAAGTTAGTACAGTCAGATACTATACCGTCTTTGTTTGACTCTTCAGCGTTAGCGTTAAAAAGATTAATACCTACAACAACTGCGATACCTACTATGATAACGCCGAGAACGATTAAGAGAAGCTGTTGCTGACCCATTTTTTTACTCCTTGTGTTTGTTTGTGTTTAGTTAATTATGTGTTCTTGTTAATTATGAGTTAATTAATTACGATTGTATAAATCTCACTTGGTGTTACAGTTGTTTCAACCTTGATTGAATCATTTCCTGTTACTACTTCACTTCCTGTGCCAGTTATTATAACTTCTGTAGCATTTACAACTGCCCGCATAAAATTACCATTGAAAGTTTGAACCATTTGAGGTGGTATTTTCCAATCCTCAAACGAATTACCGCCTCCTCCAAGTTCTGCTGGTTTCTTATAATATTGTATTGCCATGGCTCCAAGACTTGTGGTTTCTTCGATCAGTATATCTCTTTTCTGCTCAATAGCATTCGTCCTAAACAATTCTATTGAGACCGCAATAGCAATCGCTATAATTATAAGTGCCAATACTATCAATAAAAGTTGTTGCTGACCCACTGCTTAAATTCCTATTTAATTTTTTCCATATATGTTCGAAAAAATATGCCAAGCTAACGAAAGCCCGGTTTCTTCATAATTTATAAGCAAAATTGACGTTATCTATGACGTGGGTAAGAATTACCAGTAATTATTTCAAATCAGGTTGTAGTGGGAAGTATAAAAACTTTATTAAGATTTACTTTTAATTATTGACCGTCCATTCTGCCGTCTAAGAAATTTAGCTATGATAGCACATTTTAATTTCAGTAACTTCTTCTAAACTAAATTAAATGTCCCATGAACTTTTGTTCAAAGAAAATTTTGGGGCAATTATTACTATAACTGATGGTAAATCTGACAAAAACTGTGAAAGCGTTATTTAATTTTATTTTTAGTTGGGAGTTCAGTGGGAAATTTTACTTCAAGCTGTGGTTTTTTATATGTTAGTCTATGAAAACCAAATCGGAGAAATTTTCTACACAAGAGCGGTAAAAAAGTTTAGTCTTTGATCTTTAAATGCAGTTCTTTCAATTGTTCTTCACTTACAGAAGAAGGACATTCATCCATTAGCGACATTGCGCTGGCTGTTTTTGGAAAAGCAATAGTATCTCTGATAGAATCAACTCCGGCAAATAACATTACCATTCTGTCAAAGCCGAATGCTATTCCGCCGTGTGGAGGGGCACCGTATTTAAATGCATTCATTAAAAATCCAAATTTTTGATTTGCTTCCTCATCACTTATACCAAGAGCCTTGAACATCCTCGATTGAAGCTCAGAGTTGTGAATTCTTATACTGCCGCCTGCTATTTCGCTTCCATTTAAAACCAGGTCGTATGCCTGAGCTTTTATTTTTCCGGGATCTTTTTCCAGCAAATCAATTTCTTCCAACCTAGGGGAAGTAAATGGATGATGCATTGCATAAAATCTTTTTGTTTCTTCATCATACTCAAATAAGGGAAAATCTGTTACCCATAAAAGCGATGGCGGTGTTTCTGGCTTAATCAGTTCCAACCTTTTTGCTAACTCCAGCCTTAACGAGCCCATCTGGTTTAGAGTAGAGTTTTTATTGCCGGCCAGGATGAGAATTAAATCATTTGGCTGAGCTTTAAGTTCTGATAAAAGGTTTTCCTTTTCTCCATCACTTAAAAATTTTGCGGTTGGAGAATCAATTCCGTTCTCCTGAACTTTGAGCCAGACTAGTCCTTTTGCACCCAAACCTTTTACGAAATTAGTTAACCCATCAATTTGGTTTCTGCTGAAGGATGCACATCCCGGGGCAACTATTCCTGCAACAATACCTTTTTTAAGGTTGATGGTTTCTTTCATTCCGTCTTCCATCATTAAAGCTTCTTTAAAAACTTTGAACTCTGTTTGATTGAAAACTTCATTTAGAATATGTATTTCCATTCCAAACCTAAGATCAGGCTTATCGCTGCCGTACCTAGTCATCGCTTCATCATAGGAGAGACGTTTAATTGGCTGGTGTAAATCTACATCCCAGACATTTTTGAATAGCAATTTCATTAAACCTTCAACGACATTAAATACTTCTTCTTTGGTAATGAAAGACATTTCAACATCAATTTGCGTAAACTCTGGCTGGCGATCTGCCCGCAGATCTTCATCTCTGAAACATTTTACAATCTGAAAATACCGATCAAATCCTGATACCATTAATAATTGCTTGTACTGCTGCGGAGACTGCGGAAGCGCATAGAACTTTCCCTTATGAACTCTGCTCGGCACCAGGTAATCGCGCGCACCTTCGGGAGTGCTCTTCATCAGCACAGGCGTTTCTATTTCAACAAAATTTTTCTCGTCAAAATATTTACGAACCAATTGATACATTCGATGTCGTAGTAATAAAACTTGTTGAAGTGCTGGTCTTCTTAAATCAAGGTATCTGTATTTCAATCTTAAATCTTCAAATGCATCTGTTTCGTCTTTAATTGAGAATGGAGGAGTTTCTGCTTCATTGAGTATTAATAATTTATCGGCTAGAACATCTACACTGCCGGTTTCCAATTCCTTATTAATAGCATCTTCGGGTCTTTTTCTAACTGTCCCTTCAACTGAAATCACAAATTCGCTTCTTAATTTCTTTGCCAGCTCATAGGCTTCTTTATTAATATCTGGCTCGAAAACTACCTGAGTAATTCCATATCTATCCCTCAACCAAATAAATATCAACCCGCCAAGATCTCTTCTTCTATCAACCCAGCCATTGAGAATGACTTTCTCGCCAATATTTTGTTCTCTTAGCTCACCGCAAGTATGTGTGCGAATGTTAAACTTCATAAATAAATTATTCTCCAATATTCGAATGTTGAGGGTGAAAATTAATCATTCAAATCAGGGTAACCAAATAAGTTGGCTGATCGGAAAAAAAATGTCTGGAAAACTTTTATATAGAATATTGCCTTCACAAACACTTCATTTATTTGTAATTTTCAACAATGAACACCGTCGAATTGATAAAAAAGAAAAGAGATGGCAAAGCTTTTACTATTGATGAAATAAGCTTTCTGGTCAATCACTATACTGCTGGTCACATTCCTGACTACCAGTTCTCTGCCCTTCTGATGGCTATACTTTTAAAAGGAATGAGCGCATCCGAGACCGCGGCATTAACCAATTCAATGCTTAGCAGTGGAAAAATTATCAATCTTTCTTCACTAAAAGGATATAAAGTTGATAAACATTCAACTGGTGGAGTTGGAGACAAAACATCATTAATTATTGCCCCTATTGTTGCAGCAACCTGTGTTTATGTGCCGATGATTTCCGGAAGAGGGCTTGGACACACAGGCGGAACGCTCGACAAGCTTGAATCAATTCCTGGATTTAGAACAGATTTGAGTCTTGCAAAATCAATAACGGTTCTAAGAAAGTGCGGGACGGTTTTAATTGGGCAGACAAAAGAAATTGCTCCAGCAGATAAACTCATTTACTCACTTAGAGATGTAACAGCGACTGTTGAATCAATTCCGCTAATCACGGCAAGCATAATGAGTAAAAAGCTTGCGGAGGGTATTGATGGGCTTGTGCTTGATATAAAAACCGGCAGCGGGGCTTTTATGAAAAGCCAAAAGGATTCAATCAATCTTGCCAACTCATTGATTAAAACTGCCAAATCATTTGACAAAGAAGTAATTGCGTTTATCACAGATATGAATCAACCACTTGGCAATTACATTGGTAATTGGCTCGAAGTTTATGAATCAATTCAAGTACTTCAAGGAAAAGTTAAAAATGATTTGTATGTGTTGTCAATAAAACTTGCCGGTGCGATGATTTATCTTGGGAAGAAAGCAAAATCTATTCGTGAAGGTGAACGCATTGCCAAACAAAAAATTGAAAACGGCGAAGCCTTCAATAAGTTTTTAGAAATAGTGGGGCTTCAGGGCGGAGATATAAATTATATTATTAATCCTGAGAAATATCCCAAGTCAAAGTTTGTTCAGAAAATCCGATCGAAGAAGACTGGTTTTATTAAAGAGATAAATACATATCAGATCGGGATGGCATCGCTCGAATTGGGTGCTGGCAGAAGAACTAAAGATGATGTGATAGATCATAAAGCAGGAATTATTTTGTATAAAAAGCTCGGTGATCATTTAAAAAATGGTGATATCATTTGTGAGCTTCACTCAGATTCTGGAACTAAACTAAAATCCGCGGAACATTTGATTCTTGAGTCAATAATATTTTCAAAAACAAAACCATCATTACCAAAACTGATTAAAAAAGTTATTCGATAAAAATGAAATTAATTTATAAATCATATTAAAGGAGAGAACAGTTATGTTATTTATCATTGCTTTGATTGCCGCAGTAGTTGCCTTTTTTGTCTACAAGAATGCAAAAAAGAGATTTCAAAAATCCGAGGCCACTTTTGCAATAATGGGTTTTATTGTTGCATTATTAATTGCATTATTACAAATCTTTACTATTATTCCTGCCGGGCACACGGGTGTTATAGACTTCCTTGGTTATGTGAGTGATAATACTTTAAAGCCTGGAGTAAACATGGTGAACCCAATGGCAAATGTTGAAAAGATGAGCATAAAAACTCAGGAGCTTAAAGAGTTGATGAATGTACCATCACAAGAAGGTTTAAGTGTTGAGTTAGAAATTAGCTTATTGTACAAACTTGATTCAGAGAAAGCAAACGAAATTTATAAAACAGTGGGACCAAACTATGTTGAAATTATCTTAACTCCCCAATTCAGGTCTGTCGTACGTGGTGTAACAGCACGTTATGAAGCCAAGGCACTTTACACAGCATCGAGAGAGAAGCTGGCTGGTGAGATTGTTAGCGAATTGGAAAAGCTGGTAGGTCCACGCGGCATTACCGTTGAACAAGCTGCTCTAAGACAAATAAAGCTGCCTTCCCGGTTAACACAATCTATCGAAGAAAAATTACAGGCAGAACAGGAGAGCCAGAGAATGGCATTCATCCTATTAAAAGAAACACAGGAAGCCGATCGAAAAAGAATAGAAGCAAAGGGTATCGCTGATTTTCAAGAGATAGTTTCAAAGGGAATTAGTGAGCAGCTTCTAAAATGGAAAGGAATCGAGGCCACAGAAAAGTTGGCAAATTCGCAAAATTCAAAAGTTGTCATCATTGGTTCAGGTAAGGATGGCCTCCCGATTATTTTGGGTTCTGACAAATAAGCAGGAACATGTCAGCATAATTGCTTTGTTCTGATAGCAATCTATTAGTATTTTTGAACTCACAAGTCAGAAAAACGAAATAGAGCACTATGATATCAGGCATTCATACTATTAATATACTGCTGCCAATCTTCTATTTTTTAACTTTGGTGGTGTACTTCTACGACTTCTTAAGGGGGGAAAAGAAGCTGGTAAATGTTAAACGGGTTTTTTTATTTATAACTCTTTTCCTCCATTTAATTTATATAGTACTACGAACAATCGCTTTCGATCATCCACCGATAACAAACGTATTTGAAATATTTACAATACTTGCTATCACTATCAGCTTCTCGTATTTTCTTGTTGAATTGATTTCGGATATTCGGGGAACCGGACCATTCATAATAATTCTACCCTTAATATTTCAATTAATTTCATCACTATTTATTCAGGACTTAACTGAAGTGAAGGATGTTCTAAGAAGCAATCTTCTTGGAATACACGTCATTAGCGCACTGTTGGGATATTCGGGTTTTACAATTTCGGCGGTCTATGGATTTCTCTATTTAGTATTATTCAAGGATATTAAGCTCAATAAGTTTGGGTTAATCTTCAACCGTCTCCCAAATCTTGAGGTGCTTGAAAGATTAAGTTTTTATTCTGCAATAATTGGATTTATCGCTCTGACTATTGCGATTATTATTGGTATAATTTGGTTACCTATTGCTTTTCCCCGATTCTCTTATCTTGATCCAAAGTTGATCGGTTCAACGCTCGTATGGCTGCTTTATGCCATTGGTATAACTAGCAAGGTGCTCGGTAATTGGAGGGGTAAAAGATTAGTGCTGCTGTCGATATCCGGATTTATAGTTGCAATCATTTCAACTATTCTTTCAAACTTTTTAGCACATAGTTTTCATTCCTTCTATTAAGAGTTTATGAATTTAATTGCAATATCAATAAATCACAGAACTGCACCTGTTGACCTGAGAGAAGCCGTTTATCTTAAGGAAGATGAAATTCGCCCATTCATTAATCTGGCGAAAGAAAATCAAATAAAAGAAGGATTGATTTTATCAACTTGCAACCGGACTGAAATCTTCGGCATACCAAGCAGCAATGATGCAAACCACGAAAAATTCCAGAGTCTTCTGCTGAACTTTAAACCGGCGCAAAATATTACTGAACAGCATTTTCAAAAATATGTTTCGAGAGACGCTATCAGACATTTATTTTGTGTTGCAACCGGAATAGATTCATTGCTCGTGGGTGATAACCAGGTTTTCAAGCAAGTTAAAGACTCTTTCCAAATTGCTGAAGAGACAAACTTTGCCGGTTATATTATGCACAGGATATTTGATGCTGCAATCAGAACCGGAAAGAGAGCAATATCTGAAACTTCAATTAGTGGGGGCGCTGTAACTGTCAGCTATGCTGCTGTTCAACTGACTGAAAAGATTTTTTCAAACCTGAGTAAGAAATCAGCGCTGGTTATTGGAACCGGGGAGACAGGAGAGATTGCGGCAAAACATCTTTCAGAAAAAGGTATTGGCAGCCTCGCCGTAACTAACAGAACACACGAAAAAGCTGATAAGCTTGCTCTAAAATTAAATGCAAAAGTAATTCCGTTTTCAGAATTTAAAGATTCGATTTACAAATTTGATATAATTATAAGTGCCACCGCTTCGCCTGAAATTCTTCTAAGCAAAGATGACGTTAAAGCCGCATTAAAGAAACGAAGCAACAACCCGATGATTTTAGTGGATATTGCAATTCCCCGCGATATTGATCCCGAGACGAGAAAAATTGATTACGTTTTCTATCATGACCTTGATTCTCTCAATATAATTGTTGAACAAAACCTCACGAAGAGAAAATCAGAAATTCCAAAAGTTGAAAAGATAATTGAAGAAGAGCTTGATAATTTCGTGGAATGGTACAACTCACTTCAAGCGGCGCCAGCAATTAAGGATCTCAGAGACTTTTTTGAAGAAATCAGAAATGAAGAAGTCGAGAGAAATAAAAATAAATTTTCATCTGAAGATCAGGAGAAGCTTGATATTGTTACAAAAAGAATTATAAACAAAATTCTCCACCATCCAACTATTGAACTTCGGAAAGCAGATGATTCAACCGGTTCGGGTGATTCAGCAACTAAAATTGGAATCATAAGGGATTTGTTTGGAATTAATTCCAGGAAAAAATCAGAGAAAGATTAGGACACCATTTTGAAACAAAAAATTATTATCGGTTCAAGGGGAAGCGAACTTGCACTCTGGCAGGCAAATTTTGTGAAAAGAGAACTTGAGAAGAAAAACAAAAATGTTTCTGTTGAAATTCAAATCATCAAAACTAAAGGGGATAAAATTCTTGATGTTGCTCTTTCAAAAATCGGCGATAAAAGTTTATTCACTAAAGAACTGGAGATTGAGCTTCTCAATAAAAGTATTGACCTTGCCGTACATAGTTTGAAAGACTTGCAGACAGAAATTCCTAAAAGACTAAAACTAGCTGCCGTCACAAAACGGCACAATGTTCAGGATGTTCTTATCGCACGAAAGAAAGGAACAACAATTTTCAATCTGCCCGATGGTGCAATAGTTGCAACCGGGTCTTTAAGAAGAAGGTGTCAGCTTCTTCATGTTAGACCAGATCTGGAACTTGTCGAACTCAGAGGAAATGTCCCATCCAGAATAAGAAAATTTTTAGCGTCTGATTGGGATGCCATTATACTTGCAAGGGCAGGAGTTGAAAGATTAAAGCTAAATAAATACGTCTCATCAATAATTAAAACAGACATAATGCTTCCTGCGGTTGGGCAAGGTGCATTAGGGATTGAAACCAGAGCAGATAATAAAATTGTAAACAAAATTGTAAAATCAATTCATCACGAAGAAACATACAAAGCTGTTTTGGCTGAGCGTGCATTACTAAAAACTCTTGAAGGTGGATGCCAGGTTCCAATAGGTGCGTTTGCTGAAGTAAAGCAGAATGGACTGTTTATCGATGCATTGGTTGGTTCGCTCGATGGAAGCATTACTTATCGAAAAAAAATTCGCGGAAGTAAAAGTAATCCGGACAAGATCGGCAGAGAGTTGGCAAAAGATCTATTAAAAGCAGGTGCAAAAATTATTTTAGATGAAATCTACAAAACCACGAGGGCAAGATGACCAAACAATATCTTATCAAAGCTTCTCTTTTAGTTTCGGCACTAACTTTATTTATCATCGCTGCTACTCTGACCTCATGTAAATGCAGGGCTTGCGACGATCAGGAGCAAGCATCTGTGCCAATTGAAGTTTTAGCAAAAGCAGATTCTTTCATAACTGTATCTACCAGTCAAGAATTTTTTGATAAATATATCACGGTAGATTTTTACAGAACAAAGCACACTCCTCCTTACTACGAAATGGCTTACAAGTTTTTTATGCCGGAAAAACCTTATGTGGATGCAACAATAAAATTTACAGTTGATTCGATTGGAAATGTGATGAAGAATCGGGACATTGTTGGAATACCCAGATGTAAAAATTTTCCTGAGGAATGTGACTTCAACATTGATGAACTAACAGCCAGACAAATCGCAGCCGAAATGGAACTTAAAGAAGGAATAAAAGAGTGGGACGCCGGTTTTCTCTGGGATTTTAAACTGAAAAGGTATGTTTGGAGAATTCTATCAACATTAACTGAGTTCAGCAGTGGCGATGCCTACAAAGCCACCGGACAGGAAATGGTAATTGACCCAAACACCGGAGAAGTGCTTGCCTTGAACGACTGGAGAGTAAATTAATTTAATTTGCGAGATGTTAAAAGAAAAACGTGAAATAAAAAGAGAAAGGAAAAGAGAAAAAATTCTTGAGGCTGCTGCAGAACTTTTCTCAACAAAACATTATCACGAAGTAATGATGGATGATGTTGCAAAATTAATTTCCGTTGCTAAAGGAACTGTCTATAATTATTTCACTTCCAAGGAAGAGCTGTATTTTACAATAATGCATACGCGGATGGAGAATCTGCTGTCACTTCTTAAACAAAAAATCGAATTAGAAAAAAACAGTATCGACTCTCTTCGTGCTTTTGTTGTGCATCTTTATATGTTTATGATGAAGCACCAAAAATTCTTTCTAATTTACCAGAGAGAAACTCTTAACGGCAACAATTCCTTTTGTGAGGACCTGATCTCCCTCGAAAGACAAATGAAGCAGATGATAATGCAGATTATTTCGAGAGGTGAAAGAGAAGGTGTTTTCAGAAAAGTTGATGAGGAGTTCGCAATCAGTTTGATATTCGGAAGCATTTATGGTGCAGTTCAAAGAGGAATAAATAGCAATCTTCCGAATGAATCGATTGTAAAAGAAAAAGAAGAGATATTCGACTTTGTTCTGCATGGTCTTTACTCGGGATTCTACAATATTAAAGAGCTTCCGTTGAAAGGTAAAACAATTGTAATAACCAGAACAATTGAGCAATCCCAGGAATCTGCCGCAGCGTTAACCAATCTTGGAGCCAATGTAATAATAGTTCCTACTCTTGAAATCGTACCTCCTTCTGACTGGAGTAAATTTGATTCCGTAGTTTCTCATCCGGAGCGAATAGATTTTATAATTTTCACTTCTGTACACGCAGTTCAGATGTTCTCCAAAAGATGTCAGGAAATTGGCGCTATTATTAATTATAATCGAATTAAAGTGGTTGCGGTAGGAAATAAAACTTCTTCATACTGTCATAAAAATAATATCAGTGTAAACATTGTCCCGGAAAAGTTCAGTGCAGAGGGTGTGATTGAGGTGCTGTCAAAATATAATCTTAAAAACAAAGTTGTATTTATACCACGCTCAGCAATTGGCAGAGAAGAATTGCCTCTTGGATTAAAAGATCTTGGTGCAATTATTAAATCTGTCTCGGTTTATAATGTTGCAATTCCATCCGGAGATAATGTAAGAACAAGTCTTCAGCAGTTAGATTCAACTAACGTTGACTTATTCATCTTTACAAGTCCATCCACCTTCGAAAATTTTTTACAGATAGCTAATATTAAAAACCCATTTCAATATTTCAGCAGATTTGATATTGCAGCAATTGGTCCAACAACAAAAGAGGCTATCGAATCAAAAAAAGTTAAAGTGACTTTCTTACCGGATGAATTCACCATAAACGGACTAACTAAAAAAATTATTGAATACTATAGTAACCACAAGGAGAAAATTTGAAATTACAGAATGACTTAATTTTAAGAGCTGCCAAACGATTACCAACTGAACGCACTCCAATCTGGATTATGCGGCAGGCCGGAAGATATTTGCCGGAATACAGAGCTGTACGTGCAAAGCATGATTTTTTAACAATGTGCAAAACTCCGGAGCTCGCATCAGAAGTTACAATTCAGCCGGTTGATATTATCGGAGTTGATGCGGCAATAATTTTTTCCGATATACTTGTAATTCCCGAAGCGATGGGAATGCATCTGGAAATGAATGAAGGAAAAGGACCCGTTTTTACTTCTCCTATTAAAACAAAAGATGATGTTTTAAAACTGAAAGATCCTGATCCATCAAAAGATCTAAAATTTGTACTTGATGCAATCTCACTCACAAAGAAAGAATTGAATGGTAGGGTTCCAGTGATCGGATTTGCAGGTGCACCGTGGACAATTCTCACTTATATGGTTGAAGGACAGGGATCAAAATCTTTTTCAAAAGTTAAGAAGTTAGTTTACGGTAATCCTGAACTTGCTCATTCCCTTCTCGAGAAAATAACGAAGGCTACTGCTGCATATTTGTCAGCACAGATTGAAGCAGGTGCAAGTATCGTTCAAATATTTGATACGTGGGCAGGAATTTTATCCCCGAGAGATTACCAGGTTTTTGCAATGAGATATGTTCAACAACTTATTTCTGAAATTAAAAGGCTTCAAGGTCCGGCTTCGACGGAAAAAGATACACCTATAATTTATTTTCCGAAAGGTGTTCATTATCTGATGCACGAACTGAAAGAAGTTGGTGCTGATGCAATAAGTGTTGACTGGACTCTAGAGCTGGAAAAAGTTAGAAGAAAAATTGGTGATAAAGTTGCTATACAAGGAAACCTTGATCCAACCGTACTTTATGCCGAACCATCATTCATAAAAAGAGAAGCAAGAAAAGTTCTCGAATCATTTGGAAAAGGACACGGACACATTTTTAATCTTGGTCATGGTATTTTGCCTGACATTGATCCTGCGAATGTAAAGGTGTTAGTTAATTATGTGAAAGAGGAAAGTAAGTCATTTCACCACTGAGGCACAGAGACACAGAGATTTTGAACAAAGAAGAAATAAATAAATTAAGTGGGATTATTCTTGATAGCGCAATTGAGGTTCATAAAATTCTTGGTCCCGGTCTGCTTGAAAGTGTTTATGAAATTTGTTTGTGCAAAGAGCTTGACTTGAGAAAAATCAGATATAGAAGACAAGTAACTTTGCCGATTGAGTATAAGGGTGAGAAGTTAGATGCAGATTATAGAATAGATATTCTTGTTGAAGACGAAATTATTATTGAACTTAAATCTGTTGAGATTTTACATCCAGTATTTGAAGCACAACTTCTGACATACTTGAAATTAGCAGATAAAAAACTTGGTTTAATAATTAATTTTAACGTTCCCAGATTAGTAGATGGATTCAAGAGGATGATTAATGGATACTTTTAACTCTGTGCCTCCGTGTCTCTGTGGTAAAGAAAGGAAAAGAAAATGTTCACCGTTGATTTAAAAAAATTCAAGAAATACGATAAACCCGGACCGCGGTACACAAGCTACCCGACGGCTCCGCAGTTCAATGAGCAATTCACTCACGCAGATTTTATTGATGAAGTTGTAAAGACAAACTACGGAAAGAAACTTCCTGACCTTTCGCTCTACTTCCATATCCCCTACTGTGATACGCTGTGCTTTTTCTGCGGATGCAATATGCTGGTTACACGGAACAGAGAAAGAATTGATGAATACATAAAATACGTTCAGAAAGAAATTGACTTGATGAGGACCTATATACTTCCCGATAGAAAAGTTGCACAGCATCATTGGGGAGGCGGAACACCAACTCATCTCAAGCCGGAAGAAATTCACAAGCTCGCATCTTACATAAACCAATCATTTGAGTTTATCGAGAATTCAGAAAATAGCTGCGAAATAGATCCGCGTGAATTAACGAAAGAGCATCTTGATGCTTTGAGAAGCAACGGCTTCAACAGAATTAGTATGGGTGTGCAGGATTTTAATGAAGCAGTTCAAAAAGCAGTTAACAGAATTCAGCCAGAAGATTTAACACGAAAGGTTGTCAATTGGGTTAGAGAACTGAAATTTCAGAGTATCAATCTTGATCTTATTTACGGACTCCCCTTTCAGACATTGAAATCTTTTACAGATACGGTTGAAAAAATTATTGATATCTCCCCGGACAGGATTGCTTTATTCAATTACGCTCACGTACCGTGGATGAAAAAACATATGGCGCTGATTCACGAAGAAGATTTACCAAAGCCGGAAGAGAAGCTGGAAATTTTAAAAATGAGCATTGAAAAACTCACAAGTGCCGGATATGAATTTATAGGCATGGATCACTTCGCTAAACCTGATGATGAACTATCTGTTGCAATGAGAGAGAAAAAACTTTACAGAAACTTCCAGGGATACAGCACAAATGCCGGTGCTGATCTTTATGCGTTTGGAATTACTTCTATTAGTCAGCTAAAAAATAT
>JACZKK010000214.1 GCA_014860115.1 Ignavibacteriaceae bacterium | reverse complement strand
GTATAAAGCGAGATTTCATATAAACCTCCATAAATTGAATTGATATTATATTTAATACGCAGAATTTTTTCCGTCGACTATATCAAACTTAAGTTTATTCTTAAAGAATTAAAACTTGAAGCATATATACTTTATCCTTCTCCCATTTTTAATGTAGTGCTTTTCAAACATAGTAATTACGTTTGAAGGAAACACAACTCCAGTGGTCTCATATAAGTGTTCACTAAAGTGAATAATCTCGCCTCCAAAATCAGTAATAGTTTTTAATGCATATTCATATAATCCCTGATTATCAGTTTTGAAATGAACCGAACCTGACTCGACTATTAACTCTTTATAAATTTTCAATAAGCCTGGTGAGATTAATCGTTTGCTGTGGCTTGCTCGCCTTACGTGTGGGTCCGGGAAGGGAATAAAAATTTCCTGAATAGACTTCTTCTGAAAGATTTCGATAAGGTTTTCAGCCTTTGCTATAAGAAATGCAACATTACCTAAATTTTGATTGATTGCTTTCAAAGCACCATTAAAGATCCTTGCACCTTTTACATCTACACCAATAAAATTTCTGTCTGGAAATATTTGAGCTAATTCAATCGAATAATCCCCGTGTCCGCAGCCTATTTCAAAAACTAATGGTCTGTTGGACTTGAAGTAATTCCATATCGCTCTCTTGACATCTGGACCCCGCGAACTAAAAACGTTGGGCAATTCTTTTACTTTAGAGAGTCTTTTCTGTTTTGTTCTGGCCATTTGGTTAAATACTAGGTTTATATTTTTAAGAATTTCTATTGAAAAACCAAATATAAATACTTAGTTTGCTTTTGGAACATCTTTGGAATATTCATATCTAAAAAGACAAGGCTCATTAAAATATTAAATATCACATAATTAGTGGGAGGATATATGCCATTTAAAATCAGAAAAGTAGAATATTTCTACTGCTCGGTTGTTGACCAGCCCGGAGAAGCCTATAAACTGCTTACACAGTTAGAGCAAAGCGGTATTAATCTTCTGGCGTTTACAGCAATACCTGTCGGACCAAACAGGACGCAGCTAACTCTTTTCCCAGATACTCCTGATAAACTTGTCCTGGAAGCGAATAGAAGCAGCTTTGCTCTTGACGGACCACACCCTGCTTTACTCGTTCAGGGAGATGATGAACTTGGTGCACTGGCAGATATTCATCAAGTACTTTATGAAGCAAATGTGAATGTTTATGCATCGAATGGAGTGACTGACAGCAAAGGATGCTTTGGTTACTTGCTTTATGTCAGACCCGAAGAATATGAGCGCGCTGCTGCTGCTTTAAAAGTTTAATAGTCCTAAAATACTTTTTTTCTTTACTAGTTATAGGTTCTAATGAAGAACAGAACTCCATTTCCTTTTGTTTTCTGGATAGCAAATAGCATAGAAGTGCTGGAAAGATTCGCTTACTACGGCATTTATCTCGGCTTCGGAATTTACATGGAATACCTTGGCTTCTCAAAAGGACAGCTGGGAATTGTACAAAGTTTATTCCTATTATTTTCGTACGCTACTCCAATCTTCTCGGGCACATTTGCAGATAAATATGGCTTCAAAAAAGTTCTTATCATATCGTATCTGGCATATCTGCCAACAATACTCTTATTGATTGTTACAAAATCCTTCACAGGTATTGCATTAACAATGCTGGCAATTGGTTTTGCAGCAGGCGTCTTTAAACCTTTGATATCAGGGACGGTAAGAGTAACCACAGATTCTACGAACAAGACTCTCGGCTTTGGAATTTTTTATGCTATGGTAAATATCGGTGCTTCGTTTGGACCTGTTGTTGCTGGTAAGTTGAGAGCGATCTCCTGGAATCACGCATTCATAGCAGCTGCAATTGGTATCGGAGTGATGTTACTAATTACAATCTTTTTTTATAAAGAACCAAAGCGTGAAATTACTAATGCAACACTCAGGCAAAAATTTAAGGATATGTATGTTGCCTTATCTGATATAAAATTTCTGGTTTTTCTGGTTCTTCTTGGGTTAATGTTTTGGTTACCACTGTGGGCATTCTTTAATCTCGTTGCTGTTTATGTTGATAAAAACCTGGATACGGTGCGATTGTTTCTTGTGATTGATAGTATTTTTCCAACATGGTTTTCTAACATTCTCTCCGCCGAAGATGAAACCGGAACAAGAAAATTATTAGGTGAAACTATTGCTCACACCGGATACATCATAATGATCTTCCAGATTTTCATCTCCCGGATCTTTGAAAAGTTCAAGGCTATTCCTTCATTCAATCTCGGCTTGTTTATAGCAGCATTAGGAATGTTCACAATTGGTTATGCATATCTTTCAGCTCCTGAAGTTGTTTTCCTGGGGATATTTCTGTTTGCTGTCGGTGAAATGATATCTTCACCAAGAATACAGGAATATATTATGTGGCTTGCACCAAAGGAAAAAGCCGGATTGTATATGGGCACAAACTTTTTAGCTACTGGTCTGGGTGGTGCACTCAGCGGAGTAATCTACACATCACTTTATGGTTACTTCAGAGATACCGGCAATCCTGAATACGTTTGGTTCTGCCTTGCGGGCAATTTTTTGTTCGGAATAATTACAATATATATTTTTACACAAATAGCTGGCGAATTTAAAGAAATGAAGGAGTAAAAAATGGTAGGGGAAAAACTAAAATTTATAATCCTTTCTTTAACTCTCATTACAGAGCTGAGTAC